>CAIWRB010000308.1 GCA_903914955.1 uncultured Chloroflexota bacterium
AACTCGGAGGTTTGCATTTAAAAAACACTAGCGTGCTGCTCAAATATATTCTCGCTTATAATTAGCGTATGTCCGCAACAAGAGTTCTACCCAAGAAGCTTCGCCCTTTTTTTTGGGATTATCCCTTTGCCCGCTTATCCTTTACAAAGGATAAAGATTTGATTATCCGCCGTCTATTATCAAGCGGGTCATGGGATGCAGTATGTTGGTTGCGGAAGCAAATTGGCGATCAGACGCTTCGAGAATGGCTGATTGCCCATAAAGGCAGAGGACTTTCCCCGCGTCAACTACGCTTTTGGGGGGTGGTTTATGAACTACCCGCACGTCAGATCAACAGCTGGATACGAGATGCACAAAATGGAGTGTGGGAAAATCGATGAAATATTCCACCGATGGCCTACAAAAAAAACAAATCAGCGTTTTGAAATCACTGGGAGTGCAGATGTCTGCCAGGGGATTCTATCTCGCAGGCGGCACTGCGCTTGCCATTCACCTTTCACACCGTATTTCTGTGGATTTGGACTGGTTCACCCCTAACTCCATCGCAGACGGGATGATCCTTGCCCAGTCGCTTCGAAATTCAAATATTGATTTGGATATTGAACAGGTATCGTCTGGCACATTGCACGGAAGCGTGAAAAGAGTGCGTGTGTCTTTCTTGCAATATCAATATCCTCTTCTTAAGCCGCTCGAGCTGTGGAATGAAATGAGTTGTCTGCTCGCTTCGCTGGAAGATCTTGCCTGCATGAAACTCTACGCAATTGCCCAACGTGGCGCGCGCAAAGACTTTTGTGATATTTACACCTTGGGAAAGAAGGCTTTTTCTCTGTCACAGATGCTCGATTTTTACCAAAATAAATTCGGCATTAGGGATATTGGCTCGGTTTTATACGAACTTGTTTATTTTGATGATGCAGAAAGCGAGCGAATGCCTAGAATGCTTTTGGATGTCAGTTGGAGTGAGATTAAAAATACCATCCTCAGTTGGGTAAAGGAAGTTTTGTAGGAGAGGAGTTTTTTCGTCATTACAATTTATCTGTGCATCTTATGGGAGATTCTTGCCGCAGGAGGCAATAATGAATATCAAAGGCATGGAAACGCTCGCAAAACATGTTCCTGAATTAAATTCAACAGGCGGAAAATTACGAATTACTCTTTACGCATTAGGCTTGTTCACACTAGTCAATCTTTATTTCATCCTCACAGACAACATCCCCACATGGAGTATTGACAGCGAGATCATCATCAGCTCGCTGGGATTTCTGATCCTGAGTTTCTTCTTCTCGCGTAAACAAGCATACAATGAAAAATACAAAGAGCTTGCATATCGCAATGCTTTTGCTCATTATGCCATGCCCGGACTGGGACTTATCGTCAGCGCCGTTGTACATGCTGGTTACATGAACGGTCCAGTAGTTCCGCTAGGCTGGTGGACAATTAGCTTTCTCGTACTTGGCTGGTTCATGATTTTCGTCGGCGCATTATTATGGATTCGCAGTATCTTCGCTTTTGGCGTGGACAATCTCGCCATGTTATATGTGTATCATCCCGAGGAAGGACGTATCGTTGACTCAAGTATCTACGGTATCTTGCGTCATCCGATCTGTGCCGGCATTCTGCGTATTTGGGTCGGACTTGCGCTCTTGAACGGCAACGCAAATTCAATCATATTTTCCATTTTCGTTCCGCTCGGACTCACGGGTTGGATCCGTCTTGTGGAAGAAAAAGAATTGATCGAACGCTTTGGCCAATCGTATCTTGATTATCGCAAGCATATCCCAGCCTTTTGGCCGCGATTGCTTGATTTGGTAACCTTCTTCAAATTTCTACTTACAGGAAAATAATCCATAAATGCTTTCGATAAACAACCCAGCCGATTGTTAAAATTTTTCTTCAAAGTTCCGGTTTGGCTCCACAAAATGGGTCTCGGAGGCTGGGAGCATTTGGTCGGCGCGCAATGGATGCTCATCACCACCAAGGGACGCAAGACCGGCAAGTCGCGCCATACGATGGTGGACGTGATGGACTACGACAAATCCACAGAAACCTACTACATCGAAGCTGCTTATGGCGTCCGCGCTGATTGGTATAAGAATATTCAAAGCAACCCGATCTTTGAGGCGCAAGTCGGACGAAGAAAATTCAAAGCACGCGCGGGCGCTCTAACCACCGAAGGCGCAAGTGAAATGTTCGTTCAATTTTATCGAAGCAAACCTGCTTATACGCGCTCGGTCATGGCGATGGCTGGAATGAAGTTCAAGGACGAAGATGAACTGCGCATCCTCGGAAAAAATCTAACACTGCTGGCTGTCACACCTGAAAAGGAGTGAAAACAAAATGTCAAAAATATTGATCCTGGGCGGGTATGGATATACTGGCAAATTTCTCGCCAAACATTTGCTCGCTCAAACCGATGTGGAAGTTATCATATCCGGCCGCAATTTGGTTAATGCAAAAACATTTGCGGATGAATTGAATAACTCGCGTGTATCTGTGAAACAAGTCGATGCTGCCAATCTTGGCGATCTCACACAAGCGCTTCTGGGCGTGACCTTGTGTCTGGTCGCCGCGCCAACCACTCAGCACGCTGGGACAGTCATCCGCGCATGTATTGACGCGCACGTGGATTATCTCGATGTTCAATACTCGTCAAGAAAACTTGGCGCGCTGTATGCTGTGGAAAAAGAGATTCAACAAGCGGGATTATGTTTCATCACAGAAGCCGGCTTTCATCCAGGTCTGCCGGCCGCGATGATCCGCTATGCCGCGACGAAATTGGATGTGGTTGAATCTGCATTCACAGCTGGATATCTAAACATGAAAGCCATCCCCTACACCGAAGCCGTGGATGAACTCATGGAAGGCTTTATCGATTATCAGGCGCAAGTCTATATACATGGCGCGTGGACAAAACCGTCATCATGGGATTCGCGTGCTTTCAACTTTGGCGATGACATTGGCAAGCGCACTGGCTATTCCATGTTCTTCGAGGAACTGCGTGAAATTCCAAATTTGATTCCATCGATCAAAGATACAGGGTTTTATATTTCAGGTTCTAATTGGTTTACAGATCTCGTCATCACCCCAATTGTTTTTATTGGCCTCAAACTTGCGCCAAAGCGCGGACTTCGTCCGCTTGGAAAGTTAATGTGGTGGGCTATGGGGAAGTCAAAGCCTCCGCATCTGGTCGCGCTCAAAGTGGAAGCTAAAGGTCAATTGAATGGTAGGCAGGCTGAGGCTTGGGCGCAGATCGCGCATCCTGATGGTTATGAACTGACGGCGATTCCCGTCGTTGCGTTTCTACTTCAATATCTCGATGGTATGGCGCGCCGCGTTGGCGTTCACATGATGGGGCATATCGCCGAGCCGCATCGCTTGCTCAAAGATATGCAACACATGGGCACTCAGATCACAGAGTCACTTGATTACTCTTCCACATAACCGCACTAACTTCTCCATCATTTCCCATCAATAAAGGCAGTAAGGATTTCATTGAAGCAGGATCAGCGGAAGTAAAGAATCTGACTCTAAAGCTTTCTCCCATCTGGTTCGTTTTCTCCCCCGCTTCAAGCAGACGATTGACCTGTCTCGCCACAGAGGGAGCGGGGTCTATCACCCGAACATTTTCGCCCACAATCTGCTCGATGAGCGGAATTACAAATGGATAGTGTGTGCATCCCAGAACAATGGTGTCTATTTTTTTTTTCAGCATCGGAAGAAGTGCGTCTTCCAAAATTAATCTCGTGGCATTTGAATCCAGTTCACCTTTTTCGATTTGACCGACCAGCCCCGGACAAGTGTGTTGAAACAATTCAACTTCCGCGCCAAACCTTTCCACAACAGACGCATACAATGCGCCCTGAAAAGTAGCCGGTGTTGCCAGCACTCCAACCTTGCCTGTCTTTGTTATCTCTGCCGCAGGTTTGACGGCTGGTTCCATGCCCACAAAAGAGATATCGGGGAATCGTCCGCGCAAATATTTCAATGCCGCCGCTGATGCAGTGTTACAAGCCACAACAATTAACTTGGAATTTTGTTCGAGTAAAAACCGGGTGATTCCCTCTGAAAATTTTTGTATCTCTTTCATTGAGCGCAGTCCATAAGGGACATGAAACTGATCGCCAAAATAGATCATGGACTCATTTGGCATTTGTTCGCGCATGGCGCGCAGGACGGACAGCCCGCCTACTCCAGAGTCAAATACTCCAATGGGATCATTTGATGATTTCATGTAATGATAATATTATCGTTTATTTTTTTTACGCACGTAAAGTAGTTTTTCAACATGAGCTATAACTTGTCTCTGCTCATCAAGAACATCCACTAAAAAGGTTGGTTCGGTTTTACCATCCCGGTCTGCATCTGCGCGGATTTGGTCAATGCGTTCCTGCGGGATGTTAAAAGTCGCGGTCACTTTGCCGCGACCAGGGCTGACGAATTTGATGCTGGCGGCTTTGTCCCAAACAATATATTCATTTCCCAAAAGGCGAATCAAGATCAACATATACCAGGGATCACACATGGCATACAGCGAGCCGCCAAAATGCACACCGACCAAGTTGCGGTTGAACGAGGTCAAGTTCATTTCAACAAAGGTTGTACGCTCATCAATTTGACGCGCACGAATCCCAGCACCCAAAAGCGGTGGATAGATGTTTATGAATCTTTCACGCAAACGAAGCCAAAAAGAATTCATAATTCTTTACCTTATAAAATTATTTTCCCGAAGCATCTACAAATGATTTGAACAATCGCCGCATGGATGGCTGATCTGTCAGCCATTCCGGATGCCATTGAACGGCGACTGCGTAAGGATGGTCGGGTATCTCGATCACTTCCACCAACCCATCGGGGGCTTGACCTGCGACACGCAATCCGGGAGCAATGTCTTTCAAGCCCTGATGATGTAAGCTATTAACGTTGAGCAAGGTCTCGCCAAAGATCTCGGCGGCGCGAGTGGTCTCATCCACGTTGACGGGGTGGACGAGTACGCGGCGCAAGTCACCGGGATAGGCGTGATCCAACGCGCCTTTCAGTTGATCGTAAATATGAGTATAAAGTGTGCCGCCTAAAGCAATGTTCATCACCTGTGCGCCACGGCAAATTCCTAATATCGGTGTGCCGTCATGGATTGCGGTGCGCATTAAACTGATCTCAGTAAAATCCCGCGCTTCGTCCACCTCACCAATTCTCGGGTGGGCTGATCCTTTGAAATATTCCAGTGAGACGTCTCCGCCACCAGTAAAGAGAATGCCTGAGAGGTGGGAATACAGATCGAGGAAGTCTTCCTCGGAAAAAATTGAGGGAATCATTATTGGCAATCCGCCTGCTTGCACAATTGCATTGATATAGGAATGTTGAAGCGCAGTGAGCGGATGTCCGTCAGAGTCTTTGCCGTTACGGGTGGTGATTCCGATA
>CAIWRB010000309.1 GCA_903914955.1 uncultured Chloroflexota bacterium
CAGAGTATCCACATTTGAGTCGGGAATTTCCAAAGCCAGCACATTGATATCCTTCACGAGTTGAAGGTCTGAAAGTTGAAGGTTGAAAGTTGAAAGGGCAGACTGTGCACGGAGATTGGCTAGTTCTTTTTTAAGATCGGAAATTTCCTCTTGCAAAGACTCGACTTTCGCAGGAACTTCTTCCGCGCTGGATTTCAACGCACCCGCAGTTTGCTTTAATGTCTTGAATCTCTTTGTGATCAACTCATACGCGCCGCGACCTGTGACCGCTTCAATGCGGCGAATTCCCGCCGCGGCAGAGCTTTCACTGACGATGATGAACGCGCCGATGTCGGAGGTGCGATCTATGTGTGTACCTCCGCAGAGCTCGAAGGAGTATTTGGAATCTGTTTTTTCAGGCAACAAACTATCTGACTCCAATATGGAGATCGTTCTAACTATCTCGCCATATTTTTCGCCAAACAAAGCCATCGCACCTTCCCTTTTGGCTTCATCGAGCGACTTGGTCACTTTAACTACAGGCATATCTGCCGCAATTGCTTCATTGACCATCTTCTCAACACGTTCAATTTGTTCGGGAGTCATACTGTCAGGTTGAGTGAAGTCAAAACGTAGATGCGTGGGCGAGACTAACGAGCCTGCCTGACGGGCATGGTCTCCGAGAATTTCATGCAGCGCCTTGTGAAGCAGATGTGTGGCAGTGTGATTGCGCATGATGTTGTGACGGCGGACCGTATCCACTTCAGCGATGGCGTTGTCTCCAACTTTTGGTTGACCAGAGATGACCTGCCCAACGTGCGTGATGGTTCCAGCGGCAGCGCGACGAGCGGAGGTAATCTCGATTTCCCAGCCTCCCTCAATTTTAGGCCCTCCTCCATTGGACGAGGGGCGAAAGCGGATGTAACCTTCATCATTTATCTGCCCACCAGATTCAATGTAGAAACCTGTCTTGGGTAAAATAACTTCGACAACATCATCGAGAGCAGCGGATGAAACTGATTCACCGTTAACGATCAACGCTAAAATTTCACCGTCTACTTTGGGGCTATTGTATGGATCATATTCAACGCCGCCTTTACCTAGTTTCTTTTTGACTTGCAAATCTTTCAAAACGTTTGCAAAAAATTCAGAATCTTCTCCGCCGAGTTTGCCCATGGCTTTGCCGCCGCCAGAGGCTTTGCTATGTTGATTCTTCGCTTCTGTGAATCCTGCTTCATCAATATCAAGTCCCTGCTCACGGGCGATGTCGCGGGAGATTTCGAAAGGCAAGCCATAGGTGGCGTACAAGTCAAAGGCTTTATGGCCGTCAAGAACAGGTAATTGGGAATTAGAAATTTGGGATTTGGCTCGAATTTCGTCGAGTTGATTCTGTAAGTGAGCAGTACCAGCTTCAACGGTTCGAGCGAAGCGGACTTCTTCACGGGTCAGATTATCTAAAATGGTCGCCTTGTTCTTTTCAAGTTCGGGATAAAAGTCGCCATATTCAGCGATGACAGCTTCGGCAACTTTGGCGAGGAACGGTTGGTTGAGTCCGATCTTTGTGCCAAAGCGCGCACCGCGGCGGATGATCATGCGGGTGACATAGTTGCGGCCTGCGTTGCCAGGCACGACGCCATCGGCGATGAGGAATGCGGCTGAGCGGACGTGATCGCAGATGACGCGATAGGGCGTGAAGTTTGCGAGCATTTCTTTTTCGGTGTGACTCGCGAGCGAGCGCAGAACTTCGAGCGAACCTGTGAAGAGGTCGGTCTTGTAATTTGAATCGACGCCTTGCAGAACGGAGACGATGCGCTCGAAGCCCATGCCTGTGTCTACGTGCTTGGCGGGAAGCGGCTCGAGGCGGCCATCTTCGAAAAGATTGTATTGTATGAAAACGTTGTTCCACAATTCGAGGTAGCGCGTGCATTCGCCGTTCACACCGCAGATGTGATCTTTGCCGCGCAGGTTATCGCGCTCTTCGCCGAGATCAAAATGGATTTCTGAACACGGTCCGCACGGACCGAACTCTGCCATTTGCCAGAAATTTTCCTTGCGTCCAAAAAATAATACATGCTCGGGGTTGAAGCCAGATTGCTGTTTCCAAATATCGGCGGCTTCATCATCTTGAGGCACGTTCCCTTTATCATCTTGAAAACAAGTCGCGTAGAGTCTGTCTTTGGGCAAGCCCCACACTTCGGTCAGTAATTGCCACGACCAGGCAATGGCCTCTTTTTTGTAGTAATCACCAAAAGACCAGTTACCAAGCATTTCAAAAAAAGTATGATGAGTATCGTCTCGCCCTACATCTTCGAGGTCGTTGTGTTTGCCCGCCACGCGCATACACTTCTGCGAGTCAACGGCGCGTTTATACGGGCGCGTATCAGTGCCAACGAACACGTCCTTGAACTGCACCATGCCCGAGTTGGTGAACAGCAAAGTCGCGTCCCCGCCTGGCACAAGTGACATGGACGGCACGGCAGTATGCCCGTGCTCAACGAAGAAATCTATAAAGTCTTGGCGGATCTGGTTGCCTGTAAGTTTTTTCATTCAAACTCCAAAATTATGATGATGACTGGCGAATTATACCAAGTGAGTTGAATGTTGGAACGTTTAATAATCAACTAATCTGTCCCCCCTTCTGTCATTGCAGCAGTGGATAACCGATCAGTTCCATGAGGGATGGTTGAGCCTAGTAAAATAAAAGGCATCTTCGAATGAAAGATGCCTTTTATTAATTCACTGAACAAGGAGGAAAAATTAAAGGACGCTCAGCAAATAACGCCTCTCCTGCACAAGTTGTTCTAAACGCTGTTCTCGTTTTTGAACTTCATCAAAAATGGGCTTGTAATTTATTTTGTAATATTTTGCACGCTCATTGAAAAGATAAATCGCAGCGATCAGTGAAAATCCACCAATAAAATATAGAAAAAGAATATTTACAGTGAAAGCTATCAAAAATATTACAAGACTGCCAAGAGAAAGGGAAATAGCAAATATCGAAGAGGGCAGCTTGGGCAATTCTTTACTGATTTTACTTATTTCTTCCTTGATCAACGAAATTTCTTGATCCAATTGAGTTACCTTTTGGCTTTGCACATCTTCTTCGCGATCAATAGCTTCGCGCCTTTTTTTCCATCGTGATTCTTTCACGTGCTGTGCCACTTCATCTTCCCGGCGGCGTTCATCTTCAGATTGACTTTGAGTTGTTGACTGGCTGTATTCTTGCGGCTGGCTGGAACTTGTATAACCGGCGTGACGATCATACTCTGCACGCTTGACTGGATTTCCAAGGATCACGTACGCGGCATTTATCTCTTTTATTTTATCTTCAGCTTTTAGTTTCTGAGTGGGATTTGTAAATTTATCAGGATGCCATGCTTGAACAAGAAAACGATATTGTTCTTTAATGGCGTCTTGGGATATGTCATGCGCTATTTCGAGAATTTTATAATAGTCTTTCATTCTAATATTTAATTCCTTTACATGAGATTCAATACAATTTTGACTCAGTCAGGCTATCGTGGAAAATCATTTTCCACAACCCCTCCCAGGGTTATGAATTTAGCTGAGCTGACTGCTTGGTTCATTCACCCGGATTTGAGCGGTAAAAGAGGAGCATCATGCTATTTTACCCTCATAATTTCCCGCGAGCAGTGACTACTCCCCACGCCTAAAGGCGGGGGCTTCCAGGGCAAGGCCCAGGCTCTCTAGTCCGAGAGCTTCTATGTTTAGCGAAGCGTTCAAATCACGGTC
>CAIWRB010000310.1 GCA_903914955.1 uncultured Chloroflexota bacterium
GACCAGGACCGCACTAGTCCAGTCGCCTTACGGACAAACAAGTTGCTCATAACTCTCTCCTCTTTATGATTTTTATTTATCCCTCACACCTTGCCCCTCTCCCTAAGGGCGAAGGGTTGGGATGAGGGAAATTAACCCGTTGTCAAAACGTAATTCTCGATCTTATTCTTTCCTAATTTTACGAGCGCGCCGAGCAAAGTTCCCTGCTCATACATCGAACCTGGATTAATGCACAATGTCTTTCCAATACGTGAAGAACCGCGACCTTCGTGGATGTGCCCGTGCAGACCCAGCAAGGGCTGAACCTTTTCGATCGCTGCGCGTAGCGCAGTCGACCCAACGGGTTTCATCGAATTACCCGCCAATACCGGGCGCAGATCTTTATCCAACTCCGGTGCTTCATCCAATTGGGATTTGTATGGAGGCACATGGATATTGAAGATGGCGTTATGCGGATTCTTTAACTGAGAAGTCATCGCCTCATACCTAACTGCAAGCTGACTCTCGTCCTCTTCACGGTGCGTGTCCCAGGGAGTGCGGTTGCTCCAACCCGAAGTGATCATTTCATGATGTTCATCCAGTTGAGTCAGCAGTCCTTCGACCAGCATCACGCGTCGGCTTGAGCGAATGATCGCATCCACCTCATCCGCATCATCGTTGCCCGGCGAGCAGTAGACTTTCATATCGGTGCCTTCGAGTTTTTTATCCGCAAGATCCATCCATTGCTGAACGACCTTCAAAACTTCCACCATAAATATTTCACTGATGCGTTCTGGATTTTTTTCTAGTTCGGCAATTTCATCTGGATTGGTCAGGTAGGGATAATAACCGCGGCTGCGAACACGCTTGGTGAGGTCTGCGAGTTCTATTTCATCTGTAGCATCAAACACCTGTTCAAGCAAAGTGATGCGGTAATTTTTTCCACCCTGATGAATAAACGGGACGACTGCCTTACCCGTCATATCGCCGCCGAGAATTAATTTATCGGCGCCATAGAATTTCCCCGCGTTTAGAAACTTACTCCAGCAAATATCCGACCCGTGAACGTCTGTTGCAAAGAAAAGAGTTGTCACATGCTTATCCTTTGACTGAATTTTGACGAGCTAATGTTGAGGAGTGCAATTTAATTTCGTAGATTATACCCTGCGGGGAAAGAATTTTCATATTTGGTTTACAAAAATTCCCGCCTTGGAAGGCGGGCTTGCTAAGAAGAACAATCAAGCTAATTCAACAGGTCTGAAAGAAGAAGATATTTCAAATACTCGGCCTGCTCACGTTGACGAAGCAAAGACGCGGCCACGAACTGCACAATGATCAGGAACATGTAAATGATCCGCACTAATCCCTCTCGCTTTCAAGTCTATTTATAATGAGAGTATAAGAGCACATGGTTAACCGTGGGTTGTAGATACGTTAAGTATGAAATAAAGTTTGAATGTGATATATCCATTCATTTTTAATGTTATGTTGTCACATATATTTGTCAGCAGGAACAATATTCTATTGTAGAATATAAGCGCTGAATAAATCTTCATCAAACCGCCATGAATCATTGAGGCTTTACCAGCTCTTCCCCGCAGAGGACAAAGACGTGTTCGAGTAACTTGTCTAATTTGAATAACATTCATAAACCTGGAGACTTAGATGAAAAGATTTATTTTGGGAATTCTATTAGGGTTTTTATTTCTTACCATCAGAGTGGAATCAGCCAGGGCAATTTGTGGCATAACATCTGCTTGCCCGCCAACTGCCGAACCAAATCAACCATCGAATCAGGAACCTTCAGGGGGCGGGAAAAAGAGGAAGCCAACGTTAGTTCCATGGACGGCGACTCAAATCCCAACAGCAACATCAACGCCTACTTTCACGCCGACTACAACGAATACTCCCACCATTGTTCCTTCTGCAACTTCCACGGATACAAGTACTCCAACCATGCCAGCTCTTGTAGTCCCAAATAACCCGCCATCAGGCGCAAGCAATCCGAACCCATTTGGCGGATTAATTCTGGGTGTGATCGCAGTTGGAGTCATAGCGGCCATCGGTACCAGCCGAGCTATGATAAAAGGTCTGCCAAGTGGCCAAATCGTGCTTCTTGATCAACAGCGCAAAATTGATTCACAAAAACAATTTCAGGATCAACTCATTGACGAGATTCGCTTTCCCGAACCAGATGATTCGGCAAAGGATGCTACGCCCATAAGTTTATCTTTCGGCCCCGATGGAAAGATACAAAATACAATGGAGCGGAAGAACAGATTTCGGACAATGATAAGCAATATACTAAAGAAAATCAGCGAGACGATTGACAGCGTCACGGGCAACAAGAAATAACGCACCAGGTAAATCATAAAGAGGTGCGTCTCATTTTCCAAAACCTCCGCAGTCTTAAAGACTTCGGAGGTTTTTGCTTTTGGTTGTAGAATAGCCCTGTCATTGGAGACCGAATGGTGCGCGGCGCGCGTCAGGATCGCTACCCAAAATTTGACGCATACTCAAATCTCAGGAGACCAAATGACACACCCCTACACCCCCGAACCCTTTCGTATAAAAATGGTCGAGACCATTCGCCTGATCTCCCCGGCAGAGCGCGAAGCCGCTCTGAAGGAAGCAGGCTACAACACATTCACCTTGAAAGCCGAAGACATCTTCATTGACCTGCTAACCGACTCAGGCACGGGCGCGATGAGTTCCGAACAATGGGCGGCCATCATGCGCGGCGACGAATCCTACGCGGGCGCGCGTTCGTTCGTTCGGCTCAAAGCAGCTGTCGAGGATATTTTTGGCTTCAAGTTTTTCGTCCCCACCCATCAGGGACGCGCCGCCGAGAACATTTTAGCGGCTTGCGTTGTCAAGCCGGGACAATATATCCCCAGCAACATGCACTTCGACACCACCGATGCCAACATCCGCGCGCGCGGCGGGCGCCCGACCAACCTGGTCATTGACGAGGCTTTCGACCCCGAGAATCAGCATCCATTCAAGGGTAATATGGATATCGGCAAACTCAGGGACTTTATCGAAAAGACCGGCGTGGCGAACATTCCCTTCGGAATGATGACCGTTACAAACAACGCGGGCGGTGGTCAGCCCATCTCGATGGAAAATCTCAAGGCTGTGGCGGATGTCTACCGCGAATACAAGATCCCCTTCTTTATAGACGCGGCGCGCTATGCTGAAAATAGCTTCTTCATCAAACAGCGTGAACCAGCCTACAAGGACAAATCCGTAAAAGAAATCGCTCATGAAATGTTCAGCCTCGCCGACGGCATGACCATGTCTGCCAAGAAAGACGCCATCGTCAACATGGGCGGTCTGCTGTGCTTGAATGACGAAAAGCTTTTCATGGATATCAAGAACGAGCTGATCCTGCGCGAAGGATTCCCCACCTATGGCGGACTCGCAGGACGCGACCTCGACGCGATGGCCGTGGGTCTTTATGAAGGACTCGATGAAAATTATCTCGCCCATCGTTTGGGTCAAACCGCTTATTTAGCCCAACGCATCAACGATGCGGGAATCCCCACCATCCAACCCACGGGCGGTCATGCAGTCTATGTGGATGCGCGAGCCGTCCTGCCGCATATCCCGCAGGGCGAATTCCCGGGTCACGCCTTGGCGGTTGAGTTGTATCGTGAAGGCGCCATCCGCGGCGGTGAAATTGGTTCGGTTATGTTCGCCCACCCCGACCCTGACACAGGCAGGATGATCTACCCCAAACTTGAACTAATGCGCCTCGCCATTCCGCGCAGAACGTACACGCAGAGTCACATGGATTATGTAGCCGATTCGCTGGCGAATATCAAAACGCGAGCCGCTTCCATTCACGGATATAAATTCACATACGCGCCTGAATTGCTAAGACATTTCACCGCAAGGTTTGAACCGTTGTAGCCTACGTTAGTACGAGGATGCTCTCCCTGCCACCACCCGCCAGGGCAGGTGTGCAATTCGCTCGAAGCAATCTCCAGATTCATAAGGAGATTGCTTCGTCGGCAAAGAACATCTCCTCACAATGACAGGTACAACAACACCTATTCTTTATTCCGTATACTGATTCAACTTCGGAAGCGACTGCAAATCCAACCAGATCGCCTTCAATTCATCCTCCGTAAACAAACGGAAATCCTTCCACGGCATGAATGACGGATCCAACTCATGACCACTCGGCGTTACGCCTGTTCGAATGGCATTAATGAATTGTTCTTCTGTCCAAAAGGCAAGTTCACCGCCCGGGGTTATGTTCGGAGATATCTTTTTTCTAGTTGGGTCGGGGAATGGACCTCCGTTCAGGTTCGGTCCATGACACACATGGCAATCATTTGTATTCATCAGATAAGCGCCATACTCCGCGCTCACACCGCGCTCTGGCGCAGTGATTTGATTTTTATGGCTGACCGACTCCACCGGCAATTTGCCGAGTTTGCCTGCCGCAAGTAATATTTTTGCCAGAGGCTTGAAATTCTGTCCGTTCGTCTTATGGTTCACAGGCGGAACAGATTTTACATATGCAATGATTGAGCCTAGATCCTGATCGCTCAGTTGTGAAGTAGAAACAACCGCAGGCATAAAAAGCGGCTTCCCCTCAGGGTCAATGCCGTGACGTAGGGCACGTACATAATCTTCATCAGACGTAAATTCCTGACCAACACCACCCACTCCTGAAGTCAGGTTGGCTGAGTCGACCATCCCAAGCGGCCCTGCGCTGAACCAGTTATTAATTCCGCTCAGGTCCTTGCTATGACAACCCTCACATAAAGACTCCGCGCGATGTTTGCCATACTCAATACTTGCCGAATCAGTGGGAATGACAATGTTGGACGGCGGAAAATCATAAGTCTTTATGAGGCGGGCATTCCCCATGAAATATAATACCGTGCCTGCAACCAACACCAACCCGATCATCGAGCCAAGAACAATACCGATCCACTTCAAAATATTTTTCATAAACAATGCTCCTTTACCAATAAAATAATTGGGACATATCCACGGTTTTATGCATTATAAGACTTCTTCAATATTTGGACAAGTTTTATCCACAATCGCATTGTGAACTTGACACCAGACACCTCCCACTTGATGATAAGATGAATATGAATTGTTAGTTCATTCGCGCCATCACAAACCAAACCGCAAAAAGGAACATCATGATCCCTAATCAATGGTATGCAATTCTCGAATCGAACGAAGTCAAAAAAGGGAAACCCGTCGGCTTCACACGCATGGGAGAAAAGATCGTCGCATGGCGTGATGGCAATGGAAATTTATCCGTGATGAGTGACCTTTGTCCGCATCGCGGAGTCGCGCTCAGCGTCGGTGAAATTAAAGGCGACTGCATTCAATGTCCATTTCATGGATTTGAATATGACACCAGCGGCGACTGCAAGCTGATCCCCGCCAACGGACGTGATGCCGAACCGCCCAAAGCCATGCACGTCAAAACGTATCCGACCCACGAAGAACATGGATTTATTTATTTGTGGTGGGGCGAGCCGCACGCGGACGCGGAATACCCGCCCATACCGTGGTTTGAATCGATAAGCGACGATATGGTCTACAGCACCCTGCGCGACCCCTGGAAGAGTCATTACTCCCGCGCCATCGAAAATCAACTAGACGTTGTGCATCTGCCATTTATCCATCGCACTACCATCGGACGCGGCAACCGCGCATTGGTCAATGGTCCCATTACGAAAGAAGAAAGCAAATGGAAGGGTGATAACCTGCTCAACCTATGGGTCTACAATGAATCGGATAACGGTCAGAAGCCAAAGAAACCATCTGAAATGCCCGAGCCAACTCGTCATCCGTCACTGCAATTCCGCTTCCCAAATATGTGGCAAAACTGGATTGCAGACGGCATCCGTGTTGTGCTTGCATTTACGCCGATCGATGATGAGAACACAATGATGTATCTCCGTTATTATCACACCACGCGCACACCCATCCTTCGTCAACTGATGGGCGGATTTGGCAGTCTGGCGAATCTGGTGATCGAGCGGCAGGATCGCCGCGTGGTGATCACCCAGCGCCCCACGCGTTCGGATCTTAATATTGGAGAAACTTTAATCCCGGGTGACAATCCAATTGTGGTGTACCGCAAACGCAGAAGAATGTTGATAGAGGAAGGAAAGTAATTCATTGGATTGAAACCTCCGCAACAATGACTTTTACTTTTTTTATAGAAGGAATCAAATGACCCGACTCATCGCGATCGGCAGTCTCGCGTCTTTATTTTTTAGCAGCACCTTTATCTTGAACCGCGTGATGAGTCTGCAAGGCGGCAACTGGGTTTGGACGGCGAGTCTGCGGTTTGGTTTTATGTTGATCTTTCTGGTCGTGTTGCTGCTCGTCACACAAGGCAAAAGATCGATCGTCGATGTAAAGAATATTTTTCTAAGACATTGGCTCTTCTGGATCCTTGCAGGCAGTATCGGCTTCGGTGTTTTTTATTCACTCATCACCTTCAGTTCGCAATATGCCGCGGGCTGGGTCGTTGCAACCACCTGGCAAACAACCATTCTCGCCACGCCCATTGTGCTTATATTTTTCGGGCGCAAAGTCCCCGCGAAAGGACTGCTTTTCACGGGCATCATTTTCGCCGGCATCCTCCTCGTCAACGTTGAACATGCCGCGCTGACCAGTTTGCGCGAAGTTTTGTTGAGCGCCCTGCCCGTTCTGGTTGCGGCCTTCGCCTACCCGATCGGAAATCAACTCGTCTGGGAAGCGCGCATGGGACAAAATACCCGCCTCCCAAAAATCGAACATCCAATTCTGGATAACAGCTTCGCCCGCGTCCTGCTCCTAACTTTGGGCTCGCTCCCGTTTTGGTTAATTCTGCTCCTCGTCAGTTCTCCCCCCGCCCCTTCCAGTGGACAATTGCTCAACACCGCGTTGGTGGCTTTGCTGTCAGGCGTCATCGCCACAACGCTTTTTCTTTATGCGCGTCATCTCTGTCAACAACCTTACGAGATCGCCGCGGTTGATGCGACACAATCCATGGAAGTGGTTTTCTCTTTGATCGGAGAAATTTTTTTTCTTGGGGGCAAACTCCCAGGCGCATTAGGGCTCGCAGGCGTGGCACTTACGATCATTGGGCTGGCCGCATATATGGGAACACAGGGTAAATAAATACCGCCGCGTTGTCTGGCTTATTATTCAAATAATATGTTAAACTCCTCCAGCTGGTCCGAATTAATAAATTGGCTTATTGCAGCCTGTTAGGCGGTACAGTGATCAAAACCTTGCAAATCTGATAATTATATTCCCTAGGGAGAGCATATAATAACCTTATGAACCAACCATCACTGATTCTGGTGATTGATGATGATACTAAACTTCTAATGGGGATTTCTGAAATCCTAAAGCGTGGAGGTTATGTAGTTATAACAGCCAACAATGGGACTGATGGGATTCAACTGGCTTTGGAGAACTCTCCAAGCCTGATCATTTCAGACATGATGATGCCGCCTCCTGACGGTTCAGAGGTTTTGCGAATTCTGTCCAAGCACGAGTCCACGATCCACATCCCCTTCATCTTCCTGACTGCCCAAACTGATGAACGGAACAAGATAACCAGCCTAAAAAATGGCGCTGATGACTACATCACAAAACCATTTAGCAAGGATGAATTACTCGTTCGGGTAAACTCCATTCTTCGCAGAAAAGAGCACACAAAATCTTCCGAACAAGTAAAGCATGATGATATTGTCGATAAGCTAAATCAGAACATTCTTGATCTGACCGCGAAGGAAGCCATTACTCAAACCGGTTTCTCTGAAGGAATGTCGCAACTCCTTGGCTTGCGCGACGTTGAATCAGACGAGCATTCACAGCGGGTAGTTTCGATGGCAAAAGAAATTGCGAAAGTCCTCTATCAGGATGGGAATATAATTCCCAGGATCGTAATGGGTGCTCTTCTACATGATGTCGGAAAAATTGCGATCCCCGACGCCATTCTTCTCAAACCTTCCCGACTGACCACCGAGGAATTCGAAATCATGAAAACCCACGCGGCGCTGGGCAGGCAAATCCTCGAGACTTTAGGCATGCCGTTGGAAATTCTCCAGATCGCCGGTGGTCATCATGAACGTTGGGATGGCGGCGGGTATCCGCAAGGATTGAGCGGCATAGATATTCCACTGCCGGCGCGCCTCTTCGCCGTTGTAGATGTTTGGGATGCGCTAGCCAATGATCGGGCTTATCGAAAAGCCTGGCCGCTGCAAAGGACGATCGATTACATCAAAGAGCAATCCGGAAAACATTTTGATCCGGCCATGGTTCAAACATTTCTCTCCATAGTATCGAATGAAAACTAAGGAAAAGCAAGCCTATGTCAACCAACACTGAACCATCAAAAGAACCCCGCTCGATCCTTATCGTTGATGATGAGCATAATATATTGCTCGGCTTAAAACGCCTGTTGGAACGCAGTGGATACAAAGTGACCACCTGCGATGACGGCCTCGCCAGTATCAAAATTGCACAGGAGCTGCTTCCGGACTTGATCATCTGCGATATCATGATGCCATACCTGGACGGCTTCACGACCAGGGAAGCCATTGCTGCCAACTCCCTCACCAAAGACATTCCATTTATTTTCTTAACTGCCCGTACATCACAACTGGATAAAGTAAAGGGATTACGCGAAGGCGCAGATGATTACATCACGAAGCCATTTAACCCGCTCGAACTAGTCGCCCGCGTTGACGCGATCTTCCGCAGGCAGAATCGGGATAAACAATCGGCCATACAGGAAATTAGCCGTCGACTCGAGTTGATCGAAGCGGAAAAAATAAAGAACAATCCGAAAGAATTGCAAATGTCCGCGAAGCAGATGCTGACTGCGCTCAAGACTGTTTTATCCGAAAAGTTCACAAACCCCGATGATATCGAAAAATTCACAGAAAAATCAATTTCACAATTCCAAAGACTTAATTTTCTGGTCAATGACCTGGTGTTTTTAAACTCCTTCGATAAAGGCGACGCCTTTTACCTGAGACAGCTGGTTGATATCAAGAACGACTTCATGCTCCCGATCGCTCAGCGGCAGGAACTGTACCTCGAAAAAAATCTACAGATCAATATTCACGTTGCAGAGGATGTGGTCATTCACGCCCCCCGCCTTGAATTCAGCCAGGTGGTTGGGCATATCGCAGACAATGCCATGAAATTTGCACCGCCCAGGACCTCGGTCCAGATCGAGCTGCTGGCAAACGGCGAAGGCGGTTGCGTGCTAACCGTGCTAGACCACGGTCAGGGCATTCCGTTGGAATTGCATGAAAAAGTTTTTGAGCGTTATTATCAGGTCGACCAGGATAACTCACATAAATACGAAGGCCTGGGGCTTGGGTTGACCATCTCCCGCCCGATCACACGCTCTCTTGGAGGTGATCTCGTCATCCTGCCGACCGATCGCGACTGCAAGATTCAATTGACCCTTCCTCCTGCGCATTTGGATATGCCATAATCTCTTTATAATACCCCGCGCTTGACGCGACAACTTATTTGAAAATGGTTTAGCCACGAAGAAACACAACTCATGAATTCAGGCAAAAAAATAAATTCTCCACCGAAAAAAAGCTACAGAAACACCATGACAAAAAATCAGACCATACTTATCCTCGACGATGAAACCAAAATACTGCTCGGGTTGAAGGCATTGCTCCAGCGCAGTGGCTATAAAGTAACTACTTGTGATAGTAGTCTGAAAGCGTTGGAAATCCTAAAAGAAAGATCCTTTGATCTGATCCTTTGCGACATCATGATGCCGATCATGAATGGATATAAATTCAAGGAAGCCATATCAGCCAACCCCGTCACCCGCGACATCCCGTTTATATTCCTGACCGCCCGTACCTCACTGGCTGACAAATTAAAAGGCTACGAAGAAGGCGCAGACGAATACATTACAAAACCGTTCGACCCGAAGGAACTCGCGGCTCATGTCCAGGCCGTCTTCCGCCGGCAGGAGATCACCCGTCAGGCCAACACGCTTGAAATGAGCCGCCAGATCGAACGGATCCAGACCGAGATCTCACAAAATATTTCGCACGAGCTGCGAACGCCCATGACGCAGATCCTGCTCGCGCTTGAAATGATATTACGCCAAAAGTTTTCCTCCCCGGAAGACCTGACATGGTTCGTAGAAACCGCCCTTACCCAATCGCACCGGCTCAACACGCTGATCGACGATATGATCTTCCTGAACAATCACGATTCCGGCCCGTCGATGATATTCAGGCAAAATGTGGATATAGAAAGCTCGCTGGCAAGCCGCATATCGGTACGCCAGGATTTGTATATGGATAAAAACCTTCAAGTGGAAGTTGACTTCGATGAGAATGTTGTTGTGCACGCAATTCCCAACGAATTCAGGCAGGCCGTTATTCACCTTGTAGATAACGCAATGAAATTTTCGCCGCCCAACTCGGTCGTCCACATTCAACTTGCGCCAAATGGTGAAGGTGGCTGTGTGCTGACCGTCACCGACCAGGGCCCGGGAATTCCCGTTGAAATGCAGGAAAAAGTGTTCGAGCGCTATTTCCAGATCAGTCAGGGGATCACACGTGATTACGGCGGTCTGGGGGTTGGCCTTACTATTTGCCGCATCATCGCACGCTCTTTGAACGGTGATGTGACTTTCCTCCCAAGCGAACACGGCTGCCGCGTTCAAATGATCCTGCCCCCGGCCCAGCTTGATATGCCGTAACTCTGGCAGACAGCAATAAAAATTCAATTGGTTTAGTGGTACTTCAAAAAATGCTGCCTACCAATGAGAAACCAATGGAACCGAAAACTTACAGCATTCTTATCATTGACGATGAAATAAAAATACTGCTCGGGCTGAGAGCCTTGCTTGAGCGCGGTGGTTACAAAGTACTCACATCTGATAACAGCCCTGAAGGAATAATAATAGCCAGGCAGAACCTGCCAGATCTGATCATTTGCGACATTATGCTGCCGGTATTAGATGGATTTAAAATCAAGAACATAATGTACGCAAATCCGCTGACCCGCGACACCCCATTTGTGTTTCTGAGCGCCCGCGCTTCACCCGCCGATAAATTACAGGGGTTTGATCTTGGAGCTGACGATTACATTGTAAAACCCTTTGACCCAAAGGAACTTCTGGTTCGCATCAACTCGTTATTTACCCGTATCAATAAGACCCGGCACCTCGCCCTGGAAGAGGTCAAACTGAAGAACGAGAATATCCAGGATGAGATATCGAAAAATATATCGCACGAACTCCGTACACCGATGGCGCTTATCTTGTTAACTCTGGATGCAATTAAACAAGAGAAATTCGAGCTTCCAGAGGAAATAAAAAGTTATGTCGACTCGGCTCTTTTACAAGCTAACCGCCTGCACTCCCTGATCGACGACATGACGTTCCTAAGCAATTTTGACATGAGTCCGTTAGCACATTTGAGGCGCATCGTTGATTTCAGGAATGACGTCATCCTGCCTGTCACTTTAAGAAAAGACTTGTATTTCAATAAAAAACCCAAAGTGGAGCTTACGATCGCAGAAGGCGTACTGATCCACGCGCCGCGCCACGAATTCTCCATGGTGGTTTCTCATCTCGCTGACAACGCTATAAAATTTGGGCCGCACGGCGTATCCGTCAAGATCGAAATCGTCCGCAACGGCGATGGCGGCTGTATATTCACTGTCACGGATGATGGCCCGGGGATTCCTACAAACCTCCAGGAAAAAGTATTCGAACGCTATTATCAGGTCAGCCAGGGAGATGCCCGTCAATTTGGCGGGATCGGGGTTGGGCTGACGATCGCGCGAATCATCACCCGTTCACTGAGCGGTGATGTGGTCTTCCTCCCGACGGGTCGCGGATGCTGTATTCAAATGACACTGCCGCCAGCAGCTGCGGACATTCCATAGTATCAACAGACAAAACCATGATTTATTTTAGACGTTAGAAAAATTCGTCAAACCAAGGGAACGGCATGAAAAAAAACATTCGCACTTTTATTCTATTAATGATCCTCTTAATTTCAGGGATCCAAAACACAGCCTGCGCGCCACAACAGAAACCTCCCATCCGAATCGCCATTTCAGCCTGGGCGGGCGTGGAGCCTGTTGAATTGGCGGCTCAACTCGGGTATTTTGAAAAACACGGCGTGCCCGTTGAAATAGTCCGTTTCTCAGCATACAGTGATTCGATCGATGCGCTGGTGGATGGAAAAGTAGACGCAGGCATGCACACACTGGATGATGCAATTCGCTACAATTCGGCGGGAAAAGATGTGCGCGTTGTACTCTTAACTGACTACTCATTCGGCGGTGACGGATTGGTAGCCCGCCCCGGCCTGGAATCGCTGGACGACCTGCGCGGCAAAAAAGTTGGCGTCGAGATCGGAACCGTTGGGCATTTATCCCTGCTTAAAATTTTGGAGATCAGCGGATTGACTACAAACGACATCTCTATCGTCAGCATCCCCGCCTGGGAAATCCAGCAAGCCATGTTTGACGGCAAGATCGATGCAGGCGTCACCTGGGAACCCTACCTGACCAGCACCGCTGATGAAATGGGAGGCAAGGTGCTGATCACCAGCCGAGAATACCCGGAAATCATCGTCACAACCATGACCTTCGACGCGGCAGTGGTGGCAGACCGTCCCGAAGATGTACAAAAAATAGTGGCCGCTTACTTTGACGCGGTCGAATACATCAAAAAAAACCCACAGGACGCCTACTTGCGCATGGGGCAGGCGGAAGGCATCAGCGCGGCAGTATTTGAATCGCACGTGTCTGGCATTCAATATCTAGATCTGGCCGCCAACGCCGAACTTTTTGGAAAAGAAGGCAACGGACGCGCCCACACCCAGGCCGGCGTCATCGCGCAATTTCTCTTGGATCAGGGAGTGATCACTTCATTACCCGACATCAGCCAATTGCTTGCGCCAGCCTTCGTCCGCGAGTTGAAATAAGAAATTGCGGACTCAGGATGCCCCAACTGTCGTCGGTTCTGTATTCACCAGGTAAACCTGGCTCAGTAAATTGCGCAGGAAGCAAGAAAATATGAATTCGCTAAGATTCAAATTAACCCTCGCTTTTAGCGTGATCGGCCTGGTCGGAATGTTGACGGCGGTGGCCTTCTTTTATTACGCATCCACACGGGGAATATACGAGGGGATGGAAAAACGCGCCGAAATTCTATCTGACGAAATCACATACAGTCTTGAGATCCTAAGCGAGCAGCAGGATTCGAAGGATGAATTGTTCTCTATTCAAAGGCTGGTTGAAAAATCATCCACATTGGAAGGCGTCACCGAGATCATCGTGGTGGATACCAAGAAAACCATCCTGGCTCATTCAAATAAACAACAGGTCGGCCAATTACTCAATTCAGATCTGATAGTGGATGTCCTTCACAACGGGAAGACGGCCAACCAGACGATCGGTCAACAGATCATATTCGTTCGCCCTTTGCACGGGCAAGCCTACACCGATGAATTCCACAATGTGATTGGCGTATTATGGATCGGAATGGATGTCTCTAACTCTGTCATCCAACAACAAAAAGCCTTTGAATTCGTAGCGATCGGGGTCATAGTCATCCTGCTGTTATTTTTCAGCACACAAATTATTACCGTTAACCGCATTGTAGTCCGGCGCCTGCAGGGAGTGCAAACGGGAATCGCAAAATACATGAAAAGCGGCGAATCAACCGCCATTCTGATCAGCCAGTCATTCGGCAGCGAGGACGAGATCAATGAATTGGCACAGGCATACAACTACCTGATCACATCGTGGCGTGACGCGATCAGGAAACTTCAAAACGAACGGGATTTCGGATTGCAGATCATGGACAGCATGGGAGAAGGCCTCACGATCACAAATCCTCAAGGACTCTTTGATTATGTGAACCCCGCTTATGCCGGTTTAGTTGGGCTTACTCCAAGGGAAATCGAGGGTAGATCGCCCAAAGAATTTTCACACTCTCAGGAAATTGTGAAGCAAGAAAAGGAAGGGGAAATTCGCAAACAGGGGATATCATCCCTCTACGAAACCATCCTGCTTGCTAAAAATGGCGCAGAGGTCCCTGTATTGATCTCTGCAGTACCGCGTATCGTGAATGGTGAAAATATAGGAAGCATTGCGGTGGTCACGAACATCAGCGAGCGTGCCCACATTGAAGAGATGAGCGCCAGCCTGCAGCGGAAATTGATCTTTGAAGAGTTAACAGCGCATCTTGCGGCAACATTCATGATCCTGCCTGCCAGTGAAATGAACAAGGCCATTCAGGAAACACTGCAGCAGCTGGGTGAGCTGTTTCAAGTGGATCGCACCTACATCTTCGAATTCACTGAAGACCAGGCATTCATGAATAACACCCATGAATGGTGCGCCGAAAACATCAGCCCGCAGATCGAAAACTTGCAGAACCTTCCCACTGAAATTCTGCCCTGGTGGGTAAATTTGTTAAAAAAAGGCGAGACCATCAACGTTCCCCGAGTTTCTGAAATGCCGCCTGAGGCCTCAACAGAAAAGGAAATTCTCGCGGATCAAAGCATTCAATCGGTGCTGGTCACGCCCATCTCATCCGAAAATGGTTTGTTCGGATTCCTGGGTTTGGATTCGGTTGTACGGGAGCGCAGGTGGACAAATGACGAAATTCAATTTCTGCAAGTGCTGATGGGTATTGTCATGAATACCATCACCCGTCAACGCGCCGAGGAAAATCTCACCCGTTCCGAATCACGCAACCGCGCCTTTCTGAATGCGGTTCCCGATCTGATCTTCCGAATATCTGAAGACGGAACATTTTTGGATTTCCAATCTGGAGCCGGGAATAGGTTATTAGCTCCCCCCGAAGCCATCATCGGGCAAAAAGTTGAGACGATTCTGCCAGGTAACATTGCCCAGGTAACCATGGCCGCCATCAAAACTGCATTGGAAACAAAAAAAACGCAGCAATTTGAATACATAGTTCAAAATGAAACCGGGCCGCTTACCTACGATGCGCGCGTGGTTTCGTCCGCCGCCAGGGAAGTCATTTTAGTTGCGCACGACATTACAGAAAGAGTGCGCCTCGAAGAGATGAAGACCGATTTCATCAACCGCGCCTCGCATGAACTTCGCACTCCCCTGACCACAGCCATTCTGATGGCGGAACTTTTGGAAGACGATGGATTGACTGAAGACAAACAGCAATTCCTAACCGTCCTGAAAGAGGAACTCAATCGCCAGCGAATGTTACTGAATGATCTATTGATCGCCGGACGCATCGAAAACAAACGCTTCGAAGTCCATCTCGCTCCGGCAGATATCGCCCCGCTCATTGAAGAAGCGGTTTCAAGTGTAAAACCGCAGGCGGACGTGCGTGAGATCACGATCCAACTTGAAATTTCTGAAATGCCGTCAAAGGCATATACAGACCGCCAATCCCTGATCCAGATCCTCTTAAATCTTCTCTCCAACGCCATAAAGTACTCCAATCCGCAGACAATCATAGAGGTCAGCGCATGTCAAAGGGAGAAGTTCATCGAGATCGCAGTAAGAGACCACGGAATGGGAATACCCGCACAGGATCTGCCGCACATCGCAACCCGTTTCTATCGCGCAAAAAATGCTACTCAAATGGAGATTCAAGGATCTGGCATTGGTCTCTATATCGTCAAGGAGATATTGCAAAGCCTGGGCGGTGATATGAAAATCGAGAGTGTTGAAAGCGAAGGGACGACAGTTAGCATTTTTCTGCCATTAATTCCAGATGACGATCATGACGCGTTGGCTTGACCCTCATCCCGTAGAAATCCCTGCTTCATTCTCGACCCTCAACCTGCCCCCGTTCATCAAGCAGATTCTGCTCCGGCGGGGAATCAGCACACCCGACGAAGCCGAAGCGTTCTTACATCCGGATAAACTGCCGGCGACTCCCTTTCCAAATATTGGATCAACCGTCGACCGCATCTTGTTGGCTATCCGCAACGAAGAGAGGATCTGTATCTGGGGAGATTTTGATGTAGACGGGCAGACTTCGACTGCGGTGCTGGTGCAGACATTGAGATCTCTTGGCGCAAATGTGGTTTATTACATTCCCATTCGCGGCAAGGAAAGTCATGGCGTTCATATTGGATCGCTTAGTCCCATCATTGATAACGGCGCAAAATTAATTGTCACCTGCGACACAGGCATCAGCGCGCACGAAGCGGTTGATTATGCAAACTCCCGTGGGGTTGACGTAATTATTACTGACCATCACGATCTCGGCGAAACGCTTCCAAATGCGTTCGCAATTGTCAACCCAAAATTATTACCTAAGGATCATTTGCTTTCAAATTTAGCGGGCGTGGGAGTCGCGTATAAATTAGCCGAAGCGCTCTTGGTCGAAAATCCTAGATCAGAAACCCTTGCACCCCACGCAAGTGCAGGTGTCGAAAATCTTCTCGACCTTGTCGCTCTCGGTCTCATCGCGGATATTGCCCTGCTAAAAGGCGAGACTCGCTCTCTCGCGCAAAAGGGAATTGAAGCCTTACGAAGCACGGATCGACTCGGCTTGAAGATCATTGCCGAATACTCGGGCACGAATCTTGAAACACTGACGGAAGAAACCATCGGCTTTACATTTGCGCCGCGCTTGAACGCGCTCGGCAGACTAGGTGACGCAAACCCCGCTGTGGAATTATTGCTGACCCAGGACCCTGCACGTGCGCGCGTGCTCGCCGCCCAAATTGAGGGATTGAACGCCCAGCGCAGATTATTGACGAGTCAAGTTTATGAGGCCGCAGAAGCTCAACTGCGTGCAAACCCCGACTTGCTGACCGAACCTGCCATCGTGCTATCACACCCGGGCTGGCCTGGCGGCGTGGTGGGAATTGTCGCCAACAAACTCGTTGATCTTTATCACAAACCCGCCATCCTCTTGAATGAATCAGAAGATGGCGTGATGCGCGGCTCAGCCCGTTCGATCGAGGGGCTGCATATCACCGAAGCGATTGCCACGCAAAAAGCCATCCTGCGTAACTTCGGCGGACATCCCATGGCGGCCGGCATGTCATTGAATGTAGATAAATTAACGGAGTTTCGCCGCGGGCTTGGCAAGGCGATCGAAAAACAGCTTGGCGGAGTCATTCGCGAAGAACCAAGTTTACAAATTGACGCGTGGTTGGAATTAAATGAGATCGATCTGGAGCTCGCAACTTCCCTAGAAATGCTGGCGCCATTCGGAGCGGGAAATCCGGCATTGGTATTGGCATCGCGTGACGTGACGATGAGATCCGTTTCGACACTTGGGAAAACAAAAGAACATCGCCGCCTGCACATTGAAGATGCAAGTGGTAACACACAAAGCATTTTATGGTGGAACAGCGCAGGCGGTGAACTTCCTGAAGAAGGTTCCAGGTTCGATATCGCATATTCCTTACGCGCCAGTTCCTATCGCGGAAAGAAGCAGGCCACACTTCAATTTGAAGAATTTCGCATCGGCCGCGATACAGAAATGCCCATTGAGATCAAGAAGGTGAAACTTGAGATCCTTGATCATCGTTTGAATGTCGGCAGGCTGGAAGATTTGAAGGCTGGAACATTGATCTGGGCTGAAGGTTCTGAGAAACCAAAAGGCGGATCACGCTTCGATTTACATCAATCCGATAATTTCGCGATATACACAACTCCCCCATCGCCGGTTGAATTACGAAAAGCCTTGGAGATCGTCAAACCGAAAACGATTTCCATATTTGCAATTCCGCCCACAGATGAAAAACCTGACGAATTTTTGAGCAGGCTCGCGGGTTTATGCAAATATGCGATCAATCAACGTGGCGGCAGCGCAACTGTCCATGAGTTGGCGGCAGCGATGGCTTCACGTGAGAGTGCAATTGAATTTGGATTACAATGGCTCACGGCGGGAGGTCAACTCTCGGTTAGCGTTGAAAAAGATATAATTATTTTATCAGCGGTAAGGCAGGAAAAAAATCCATACCTGCAAGCGGAATTATTTATTGCGCTGAAAGGTGTCCTTAATGAAACCTCTGCCTACCGAAAATACTTTGCGACAGTTGATTTGAAAACTCTTTTCTAAATGAAACCTGAAGTCATTTCCTGGTTACTCGAAGGCGACCCGTCCATCCGCTGGCAGGTTCAACGGGATTTGTTGAATTCATCCCCGGCAAAATATGAAGCGGAACGCAGGAAAATTGCAAAGAAAGGCTCGGGCGCACGATTGCTTGCCTTGCAAGATTCAAGCGGAACATGGGGCGGCGGGATCTATGGCCCAAAGTGGATATCCACCACGTACACCATGCTGACCTTGAGATTGCTCGGGTTGCAGACGAATCATCCGCAGGCAAAACGGGCCTGCAAATTATTTCTCGATGAAGGCATTTACACAGACGGGGGCATCAATTTCTTTTCGTACGCCTGGAAATACAGCGAGACCTGTGTCACTGGAATGATCCTCGCTTTACTGGCTTATTTTCGTTACCCTGATGAGTATATTCATTCCATCGCTTCCTATTTGATGATCCAGCAAATGCCCGATGGCGGTTGGAACTGTGAATCATACAAGGGCGCGACGCATTCATCCTTTCACACCACACTTTCCGTGCTGGAGGGATTGTACGAATATGAGTGTCTCTTTCCTGAAAAGAAAAAGCAGATTAGCCAAATCCGCGAGCGTGGGCATGAATTCCTGCTGGCGCATCGCTTATATAAATCCCACACAACGGGAAAAGTATTCGACGCAAAGATGACAACCATGCCCTTCCCTCCGCGCTGGAAATATGATTTCATCCGCGCACTGGATTATTTCCGCGCCTGTGATGCTCCGCGTGATGAACGCATGTCAGATGCAATTGAACTATTACAGAAGAAACAAAGGAAGGATGGACTGTGGCCGATGAACAGCGGCATGTCTGGATTAAAATATTTTGATCTGGAAAAAGCTGGTCAACCCAGCAGGTGGAATACTCTGCGGGCGTTACGGATATTGAATTGGTGGAATAGGCAGTCTTAATAGTTGCAAGCTAAATTGGTCAGTATCAATGCGCTAGCTGTAGCCATCCTCTGCATTCATTAGAAGTTTCAAATCTGTGTTTTCGATAGGGCATGTATCGGTAGGTAGAAGGGTTATAGAAAATGCCGCTTAATAAGTCCCGGCTACTTCCCATTTATTAGAACCCATATCCACCGAGTTGAGCATTAACGCTGCTCCCCACTTGCCGTGATCGATAAAGAAAAAATGCGAATAATCCCCACTTGGCATACCTGATTGCACCAAATAAAGCTGCATCCTGCCTGTGAATTTACTTTGCGGCCCGTATGCCCATCCTAAGCGGTTGCGGACATCTGCAACTTCACGCCAAACTTTGCCTATACTTTCAACAGGCTGATAACGCCCATTGGGAACTACAAGGCTTGGGTCGCTGGAAGGTTGACTCGCATCCCAGCCGTCGGGGAAAGTAAGCCACTCTCCATCATTATAAATTACGTATACGGTTCCTCTTTGGTCGGCGGTATAGGCGGGATCAGGCGCATAGCGAAGTACCCGGCCGCCTTCAAAGTCTTCTCCGATAGCTTCCAGAATTTTGACTGGCTCAGGACAAAAAGAACCAAGCGGAAGGTGTTTATTATCAAAAGTAAAAAACCAACTTGCAGAACATGTTGTTGATACATGTGTCGGTGGAAGAACATATGCAGCCGTTGGTTTATATTCGCCGCCTTGGCAAATAAAATCGGACGCATAATTAACCGCCTGACCATTTACAAACAAGGTGATGGTGATTTGTACATTTCCCGGGTCGGAAAAAGGACCGCTAAGACCAGTGTGGACATCATATCCGCCGATATTATCAAGCATTATTTTTATTATTCCTGCGTCAGGACCAGCAGAGCCGTTGTTGCCACCACTGACGGTGTAACTCACCTCGGCATTGGCAGCTCCAGTAATCTTTGCCGATACCATGTATATGGCGTCGGTTGTACATGCTCGCGAACCCTGTTGCATTTCAGTAGGATGCTGAATTTGTACACTGATACTTTGATCACTGCTCGTTGCCGATGGCGCTGGCAAAGTTGTAGATTCAAGTGTGACAACGGGCTGGGTAGGCGGCACAACTTGAGTGGCAAACGGTTGCGGATTGTTTTGGGAAATCGCGGTTAAAGTTGCATTAACGATGTTGCTCATATCCTGAGTTGGCGCAGGTTGCGCTCCACAGGCGAGAATCATAAACAGTAAAGGCAACAAATATAGTATTTTTTTCATTTTTTCTCCGTGACAGACTCGCTTATAAAACGAGTTTACAAAGTATTCATTTCATGATTTCCTGTTTATAAACTACAGGTGAAATTTCCAAGATCGGCGCTGTTCAATCCTTTTTATAGATTGCCACAAAAAGATCAACCAAGTTCAAGGCGTTTTAACCAGTTGACCGTTATCTAAGTGAATATTCCATGTGACAAATTGACTGGCACTCAACAATGGATCATTCGGTCCTTGTACGCGTAAATTCAATGTGATTAACCCATTCTGAATCGTTCCAGACTCAATGATTACCCTATCTCCCAAATACAAAGTTGAAATGTTGCTGGGGCTTCCATTCAAGTTAAGAACCGCCGCCATTTCAACGAAACGTCCAGTTCCACCGTTTTGGGTGCCGAGAAATACAACGGCGTCTTGGAACCCGTCTAAATTAATATCGCCGTAAAAGACAGTATCCAACAAGTGCGTTGTATAAGATTCGGGAGACTCCTGCAAATTTGGTGGGGTGCGGTAGTATATGCCATTCGATAATTGAAACTCGCCCCAATCGGGAGAGTGATACGTAGCGTTGCGGAGAATATCAAACGAAAGAGTTGAGTTGCTAACTTGCTGCTCAACTTGTTGTATGGCAGTTGGTAAGGTTGGCGTAAAGGTCGGTTGCGGCGCAACCACTTGTGGATTATTTTGAGCGATCGCAGTTAAAGTCGCATTAACGATTTTGCTCACGTCCTGAGTTGGCGCAGGTTGCGCTCCACAGGCGGGAATCATAAACAGTAAAGGCAGCAAATACAGTATTTTTTTCATTTCTTTCTCCAAAGTAAACTTGACGTATAAAAATATCTGAAAGTCAGCAGACGCTTCCAGCCATCGTGACAATTTGCATTATTACGCTGGGACAGGACGCTTTATTGGGCGGCGGTTTCATCTGGTAATACGGTTTTATCATAAGGTTGATACTGGGAGGCTCTTAAGGGAAACTGAGAGTCGAAATCACTTGAAGAACAACTTCCCGGCTTTTCGTTGTTGTGTCGTTAGTGTACACAAACCCTTCAAAGCCAGTGTTTCCTAGAGATTGGGCAGCCAAACTCCACAGATCCGTTCCATCAGCCCTTTGACCATGACACGCGGGCAGACTCCCTTTTGCTACAGCCAGCAGTTGAAATCCTTCCGGGCAGGCTCCGCCTAACCCAGTTCCCCATATCAGCTCCACTTCGCCTTCGGTGCCATTCAAGTCGATGTTGTGCTTTCCTGGGTTTTCATCTGGTAAAGTTTGCTCTTGCCAATAAGAAGGGTACTGAATACTAAAACCAACTTGTGCATTGGTATATTTCTTCCAAGTTGGGTCAATACTTGATGAAGGTGCTTGATTTGAACTATCTACTAAAGGCGCAACCTGAGTGGTGAGCGGCTGCGTCTGAATTGAGATTGGCGTAAAAGTTGGTTGCGGTGCAGCCACCTGTGGATTATTTTGAGCGATCGCAGTTAAAGTCGCATTAACCATGCTGCTCACATCCTGAGTTGGCGCAGCCTGCGTTCCGCAGGCTGCAATCATAAGCAACAAGGGAAGTAAGGGTAATATTCGTTTCATATTTGCTCCTTTTTTATTTTTATTTGATACAGAAGCATTTATACCGAACGACTGTCACGGGCGGGACACGGTGTTGTCACAGTTTGGTGACAGGCAGTATTTATTTATTCAGTTGAAATGTCTCGATCATGTGGGAGTAAGCAGCAGATTCGGCTGGCTGATCCGTTGGGACTTCACAGAAACCACCTGCGGAAAAGTTGAAAGCAAAAATTTGTTCTCCCTGTTTGACCAGCGTGAAAGTGCCAAATCTATTTGTGCCTCCAAACCGGTATTGAATAGCAGCCGCCTCCAAACCGTTGATCGGATCATGGGTCTGCGAGTCGATGCTCCAGCCTTTGGTTTGGATCAGGTTGTCGGCGAATTGAGTCAAATCCTGACCATTGGCATTTAAGAAGAACAGGTCAATTTGATGCCCGAGATGAATCCCCGCATCGCTGGGTTTTATGCCGCAAGTATCGCTGTAGGCCGCTTCATCATAGATTGCCGGATATTCAAATGTAAATCCATAAACATCGTTGCGATAAGTTTTCCAAAGTGCGCTTGAATTATCCACTGGAATTAGGGTTTGCGTAAAAGGGGCTTGCGGGCTGTTTTGAGCGATCGCGGTTAAAGTCGCGTTAACCATGTTGCTCACATCCTGAGTTGGCGCAGCCTGCGCTCCACAGGCGAGGAGCATAAACAGTAAAGGCAGCAAATAAAGTATTTTTTTCATTTTTCTCAATCCAAACTTGATGTTTAAAAATATCTAAACCTCACACAGGCACTTTCAGCCATCGCAGCAAGCTATGTTATTGATCGGTTGGCATTGGCGGGAAGGTCCCTTCGGGAGCGTACCAATCTCCAGGGTTAACTATGATGTTTTGACCTACTACTACAGTAATTGGAATGAGCGAATGGTCTGTGCAATCCGCTGATAAACCGCAGGGAACAAATTGTGTATATCCGCCAGCTCCGCCTGCTATGGGAGAACCAACTGGGGGCGTTCCTATTCCCGCACTATAAGGATAAGCAACTACATGATAAGTTCCTGCGGGCAGGTCCATAGAATATGTGCCTTGATTCATGCCTGTATCGGTATAACTCACACTTCCATCTGTAAGGCTAAAAAAGACGACGCGCATGGCCGGGATAAACGAAGACGGAAAGGATAAATTTCCTGTGACGGTCCCCAGCGGCGGAATAAAATCACGCGCAGAAAGAGACGCAGTAGGTTGAATAGGCGGCGCAACCTGAGTTGCAGTTGAAGGTGTCATATCGGAAGTTGCAGGCAATCCCACCAGCAAGGATTCCGCCAGCGCATCCAAAGATTCTATGGATGGATTGAACGGGTTGCCAGCCTGATTGATCTGACTGATCGTTTTCATCAAATAATCCGGATATTGAGCTGGATTAGCCGCACTCTCAGGCATAGGTTCCAAATCAGCGAGATCGATGGGCATCATCACAGACACATAATACTTTCCATCATTGGTAAGCCCCTGGAAGGTATAAAGCATATCTCCACCGCCAAAGGCAGGGAATGCCGCCTGACTGTATTCTGTGATATAGCGGATGCCGTTCCCGTTCTTGAACGGGAGAATGGTTTCCTGTGCGTGAAAGATCTGCCGGGCATGCTGATCTGGCAAAGCTGGAAGATAATATCCTTGCAACGGGAAATTTTGTGTACTCAAAATAGATTGAAGGGAACTGATCATTGTCCTGGCATCATACTCTGATGACGCGGGGTCATTACTTATTTTTTGGTATTCGTCTGCCGGGAAGATCAAAATTTGAGGTTTGTACAGTGTGTCCAGCAAGGGATACCCCTGCAAAACGATCTTTGTATGTGCAGGCCATACCAGCATGGGCTCATCTGGAGAAGTTTGAGGCACAGTCTCATTTTGCGTTCCATTCGCCAAACCAAGCGGGATGGTGAAGGATGTCCCCAAATAAGAGACATCCGCGCTGCCGGAAGCAGGGAGCGTTACCAGTGGAACTGGCGGGGTTGAGGTCACAATAGACGTGGGAGTTTCCACCTTCACTTCCAATGTGCCATTGGAGAAAAAATAATTCCCCACAAGTATTACCACCGCCGCGAGAATTGTAGACAGTATTCGTTTCATGTTTGCTCCTTTTTTATTTTTATTTGATACAGAAGCATTTATATCGAACGACTGTTACAGACGGGACACAACCATGTCACAATTTGGTAACAGGCAGGCGGATGGTAAATATCGTGCCATGCTGTTCATCCTGACGGCTTCGCAAAGTCAACTCCCCGTGATGCAATGCGATAATTCGCTGTACGAATGAAAGCCCCAGACCGCTGCCTTCGACAGCGCGCGCATTCTCGCCGCGATATAACTCTTCAAAAACTTTCTGCTGCTCTTCTGGATTAATACCAGCACCGCCATCCGCCACTTCGATGACGACTTCACGGCTATTATCACGCACGCGAATTTCAACTGCTTCATTCTGGACCGTGAACTTGAGTGCGTTATCAAGGAGATTGTACAAGCTGAGTCCAAGCAGATCGCGGTCTCCCATTACTGGTGGCGGAGGCATGGGGACTTGAGTCACTAGTAAATTGATCTGTCGACCTTCGTGCCCCGGCGAAGAACGCACCACTTCAAGAAGTTCTTCAAGTAGTTCGGGAATATTCACATGCTCTCGTTCGAGCATGTTTTCCTCAAGCTCGGAGAGCTTGCGCAGGTCGCGCAGTAAGTGGGCAAGACGTTCCAGCACACGTTGGATATTCGTTTCGGCTTTACGGCGGGAATCCAATTCGGTTGCGATTTGCAGATTCTCCAGCGAGGCCTGCAAACTCATCAGCGGATTTTTCAACTCATGGTCAAGCCTGCGGATAAAGCGGCGATGTCCCTCTTCGTAATTGCGAATGGCGGAATCAATTTCCGCGCGCGCCTTTCCCTCACGAAGTGAATCCACGATAGCGAGGGCTTGAATCCATATTGTGATCAGCAGCCCAACAAAAAACAGGATCGCGCCTAATCCCAGCCGAAAAGAAATAACGATTTCAGGCTGGATGAGCATCGGCAACAAAGTCAACGCGAGCGCACCGAGGATGAGTGGAACAAAAGGCAATAGGAATTTGAATCGTTTCATGGAGCAGGCTTCACAGGCGCGATGAAGATATATCCCTCACCTGTCAGGGTCTGGATAAAACGCGGAGATGCGGCGTCATCGTTCAAGGCGCGCCGCAATTCATTGATACGCGTGTCCACAGTGCGCGTGCCGGTGGGATATTCCCAGCCCCACACGGAACGAAGCAACTCTTCACGACTAACAGCTTCATCGGGATGAGTCATCAAATATTCGAGAACAGAAAATGCCTTAGGCGTAAGGTTAAGAGATTCTTCAGCGATGAAAACTCTCCGGGATTGACGGTCAAGTATCATATCAAATGAAGCAAGGCGTCGCGCAGAGGAAAGCGATTGTCCAGCCGAGCGCGCACGACGCAGCACAGCATGGATGCGCGCCAGCAATTCCTGCGAATGGAAAGGCTTATTGAGATAATCATCCGCGCCTTCTTCCAAAGCAGTGGCGCGCTCGGCGGCTTCTCCAACCTGGGTCAACAAAATGGTTGGAGTCCAAATGTTGGACTTGCGCATTCGCCGCAAAGTTTCGCGCCCATTCATGCGCGGCATCAAGACGTCCATAACGATCACATCGGGATGATGGGATTGGATTTTACTCAACGCTTCGTCGCCATTGGAAGCAAGCAATACATGAAAACCCGAACGCTCCAATAGGGGAGCAAGACTTTCAACGATCATCGGATCATCATCGACAAGCAATAGTGTAAGTTGGCTTTCGCTCATAATGGAAAATTATACTTCGCTCTAGTTCACGGGCAATATTATTTCAAATCGTAATCAATAAAATCATCCACACCGAAACGATCTTCGTAGTAGGTCAACAAGGTTTCGGTTTTGCGCAGAAATTCAAGCTCTATTGTTTTTTTTCCATTGGACTCAAGAAACTCCTTATGGGTGATCAGCCTCTCACGAAAACTGACCCCGGACGAAGCTGGTATTAAAGGCTCTATCTCGCCGATCAAACCCAGGGTTTCCTGAATACTGGATAATGCCTCGGGCAATATAATATCTTTATCCAGAAGCCGCCTGAGCACTACGCACTTATATGTTCTGCAAGTGCGCGGGTAGTCCGCGGAACTATATACAGTACACATCCCATCCCAAAGCGGACAAGGCTGGGTGAAGCCGCGCTGGCGTGGATCATTTCGAATAACATTCAAACCGAGAGATTGAGCAGAGTCTAATTCGGGTGCGTTGAGTCTCACCCAGGCAAAAAGATGACCTGAACAGCATAGTCCGCAGGATTTACAGAGAATGTTGGAAGGAGATTCGTTTGTATTGATAGTGTTGGTCATAAAAAAAATAATACCCGTAATTTAAAAAAATACAGGTCGCGCTTACGAAATCCCCACACAAGAGAAGCGCGACCTGCTTTTTTAATTCAACGGCAATCCCAATTCCATCAATTTTTGTTTGGTCGGAACGCCCTTCTCATCCCATCCGCGGAGCGCGTAAAACTCTGGCAGCATCTTATCGAGTTCAACGACTTTGCCCTTTGCGGGGCCGTCGGGCAGCGGCTCATGCAGCATGCGGTATGGAAGTGTATCTTCTGTTGAGCCTGCTTTGATCAGGAACATGCGCTCGAGATTATAGACACGCTCGGCGGCGATCATCACTTCTTCAGGAGAGTATTGTGCCCCAGTGGAGAGGTTCATCATCTCTGCCAGACGCAGCGGCAGGATCATGCGATCTTTGTTGAATGCGTAACGGATGGCGACGAAGACACACAAGCCCGAACTATCCATCAACGCGAAAGAATCTTCAAAGTGTTTAACGAGTTCTGGTTTGCCCTCAGTCGTGAGCGGATTCTCTTTGACGGGCACGCCAAAGACTTCTTCGTAGGCAACGTCTCCTTCCATATGTGACGCGCCTTTGTTCGACGTGGCATACAGCAAGCCCATGCCCTGTGATCCGCGCGGATCGTAGCCGGGGAATTCCTGCTTGCGTGTGGTAACGGCAATTTCAGGGTGACCATATTTTTCTGCGAGGCGATAACTGCCCTGCGCGAGATCCTCTCCAAAACCTTCACGAAACGCCATTAACTTGATCATCGCGATCATCGCGTCGTGGTCGCCGAACTTCAACGGCATGCCAATTATTTCTTCAGAGATGTAACCCTTCTCATACATTTCCATCGCGGCGGCGATCGTCATGCCGGTAGTGATGGTGTCCATGCCGTATTCGTTGCACAGATAATTTGCCTTGACCAGCGCGGCAAGATTGCTGACTCCACAGCCCGTTCCCAAAGACGAAATGGTTTCGTATTCAGGTCCTTCACCCTTGCCTTTATAGGGACCGTCGGGAACCTCGGTCAGTCGTCCACAAGAAAGCGGACAGCGATAACAAGGCGTATGACGTATCAAATATTGATTCTTGAGCGCATCGCCGTCAATGTTATTAACATGTTCAAATGTGCCTTGCAGGAAATTTCGCGTCGGTAAAATGCCGAGCGTGTTGGTCACCTGCGGTACATACGATGTGCCGTAAATGCGCATGTTCGAACCTTTCTTAACATCCGCACCCACCTCTTTGGAAGTGTTCACACTCAACGTGCGCATTCCTTCGGGGTCATGCAATGGCGGGTTTTTATTTCCCATCGCCACGACCGCCTTAAGATTTTTACTTCCCATCACCGCGCCAACTCCAGAACGAGCCGCCGCGCGGTGCTTGTCATTCATGATCGCCGCCATCAAAGCAAGATTTTCTCCAGCCTGTCCGATACACGCGACACGTGCTTCAGCGGATGTCTCTGCCTTTAGGATATCCGTGGTCTCATGCGCATCCTTCCCCCAAAGATGCACAGCGGAACGCAGCTCGATTTGATCCTCGTTAACAAAGAGATATACCGGCTTTGAGGATTTACCCTCAAAGATGAACATATCAAATCCCGTGCGCTTCATCCAGGTTGGAAATTCGCCGCCCGAATTGGAGTGCGCGAGCGCCCCTGTCAGCGGCGACTTGGTGACGACCATATAGCGGTTACCAGTCGGCGCGGGGGTCGCAGTTAGCGGGCCTGTCGCAAAGATCAGAACATTCTCAGGTGATAGCGCATCAGCCATTGGGTCCATTTCTTTGTATAAATAATGGATCGCCCATCCGCGCCCGCCGAGATAATCGCGCGCGATCTTGGGGTCTACATCTTCCTGGGTTATTTTTTGGGTAGTGAGGTTTACACGAAGGACTTTGAGATGCCAGCCGTACATAAGAGTCTCCTTGTTTGGGTTTATACGTTCAATTGTTTTCGTTGTTTATCCACCGGCAATGGCTGAGAAAGCTGTGACCATATCGCCTACACTAAGCGGGGTGGACATATCAACGGTGAGTCCGTTCAATACGATCACGCTTGTGTCATCAAGCGGAATGTCAAATCTTGAGATGGCTTGATAAACTGTCGTGCCATCTGGGACGTCCAATTCCACCACGCCATTAATCGCCTCGGGCGGAAGTTGCTCACGATAGTTGGCAATCAACTTAACTTGGATCATCATTTGTAGATTCTAGCACGAAAAGCTGACAACCACAGTAAGTTGCCAATGCAGGCTTGTTGAGTTCGCGAAGCGCAAAAGAAAAATAATTATTATGTATTCAACCTGTCTTATTCATGGAACCAAGGCTCCCGAGTTTAGCATTTTATACAATAAGCGGTAAAATCAACTCGTGACAGAAAACATAAAAATAATCGCAACCAACCGTAAGGCAAGTTTTGAATACTTCCTGATGGAAAAATTCGAGGCTGGCCTCGTTCTGCAGGGATCGGAGATCAAATCCATCCGTGCGGGGCAGATCAGCATCCAGGAATCTTATGTAGATGTTCCAAATGAAAGCGAAGCCTGGCTCGTCGAAGCACATATTGCGCCATACGAACAGGCGGGAACTCACTTCAATCACGAACCCAAACGTAAAAGGCGTCTGCTCCTGCATAAAAAACAGATCCGCGAGATGTGGAATGAGATCCGCATCAAAGGCATGACGGTTGTTCCAACGCGAGTCTATCTCAAGGATGGCCGCGCCAAGATCGAGATCGCATTGGCAAAAGGAAAGAAGGCCTACGACAAACGCGCCACGATTGCCAAACGAGATGAAGCGCGGGATAACGAAAGAGCATCAAGAGTTAGATAGAATTGGTCAGATAGCCTCAAAAGACTATCGGCAAAACAAGGAGACTAAATTGCCCCCTTCAACCATTGGCGGGATCAACCTGCTTCCTGAAGCAGAAAAACGCGCAATCTATGCGGGTTACATCCCTGCAGTACTTCTGGAAAAATATCATATTCCCCCCCTAACTTCTGCAACGGGTTACAACCTTCTGCAATTCCGTTTTGCTGGCGGCTCAAGTGACGTGGAAATGCGCCTCTTCCACGAAATGGATTTTCCTGACCCGATCCTCTATGCCCACCTGACAGATACGCTCAATGGACAGATCCACGTTTTACTATACATCCTCAACGATCCATCGTCACCTCGCTTTGATGTGGACAAAATGCCAAACGGCTCGCCGACAAAATTTGGGACGCTGCAAAGAAACATCGAAGCTGAAAAGTCAGCCCTCGAAGCCGGGCTCGCTCCAGGTCAGGTACGGCGCGGATTAAGGTTACTCGGCCATGCAATCGAAGCCTTTGAAGTTTTTGTATCCGCGCTTGGGCACGAGATGTATTTTGTCGAACCGTTGTATTATCACAACGCGGTCATTTTTGAACGGTATGGTTTTAGTTACCAAATGGGCAAACGCCTTATGGAAAGCATTCACAATGGTTTTCAAAGCAACGGGGATCTGAAAGCGCAGCTGGATGGGTCGAATCCATTTCGCCAGCCAGAAGCAGCAGATGCAATCCGCAGACGGTCGTGGGCGATCCATAAGTGTACGGCGTCCAAAATCTATATTGTCTGGTTGTTCTGAAAAATTAAAATAGGTATTGTTAACATTCCAGCCGGAAATGGAGAAACCATCAGACACCATAGGATTGGCTGTCGGGGAGGTGATTTTGTAGGATGCGATATCGGGAACGAAAATAATGGATTCGAACTTCTTTGGTTGACACATCCTGATTTTGATACTGTACCTGTCGAAAGGGTAGAGGGAACTCTTTAAATCCTGCTGCAGCCGAGTACAGAAATTCCATCCAATAACCTGAAAACCATTTTCTTCCATTCGGTAACTTTCATACATCTTGGTTTCTATCTGATCAGGAAACAGTATTCCCCCAAATTGCTTTGCATCCATACCCGCAGGAATCCGTTGCCACATCGTCCCGTACACCTCGGCCATTTCATTTGGCTCTGAAACAGAAAGAGAATTGACCGTAATACCTGTCTGGATAAATTGCGGTGGCGAAGACTGAGTATGAAGCGCCTTGTCTGTTTGTTCTTTCTTGTACTGCTCAATTTGAGAGAAGGTGGTAATACAGTTATCTTCATAAGGAGAATTTGCACCTCTTGTTATATATATAGCAAGTATACAAACAAGGCCGGCTATAAATATACAACTGACAAACCATGAATATTGCTTGATCCGTTTATGGAAAACTTCAGATGATGAAGATAAAAGAACGAAATAGAGCC
>CAIWRB010000311.1 GCA_903914955.1 uncultured Chloroflexota bacterium
ATTTTAGATGAAATCCAAAATACGCCAGATTTGTTTTCTTATATTCAAAGGCTGGTTGATGAGAATCGGTACGTTCAATTCATTTTGACCGGCTCATCAAACTTCCTTTTGATGGAGAAAATCAGTCAAACGCTGGCAGGTCGTACTGCAGTTTTACACTTGCTGCCATTATCTTTTGCAGAATTGAAACCAGATGCAGGGCAATACGAAAATCTGATTTTCAAAGGTCAATATCCGCGCATTTATGACCGTGACCTCGCCCCTACCGATTTTTATCCAGCGTACATCCAAACTTATGTAGAGAAAGATGTGCGCTTGATGAAAAATATCGGAGATATCAATGCTTTTATTCAATTCACCCGTCTATGCGCCGGACGTATCGGACAACTGCTCAACTATGCCAGCCTGGCAAGCGACGCTGGCATCAGCCCAAACACTGCCAAAGCCTGGCTATCGATTTTGGAGAGTTCCTACATTCTGTATCGTCTACAACCCTATCATCGCAACTTCAACAAGCGGCTGGTCAAATCGCCCAAGTTATATTTTTACGACACGGGTATTGCTTGTTCCTTGCTTGGTATCCGCGAAGAAAATCAGGTCAACCTACACTATCTCAAGGGTGGGCTTTTTGAGAATCTGATCATCAATGAATTTATTAAACGTAGCTTTCATCATGGGGAGAATCGCCTACCGTATTTTTGGCAGGACAATCATGGTAAAGAAATTGACTGTCTGTTGGTGAATGGCGAAAAAATCATACCGATTGAGATTAAGTCCGGTAAAACGATGTCTACTAGTTACTTTGATAATCTCCAATTTTGGCAACAGTTGACTGCTGTTCCAGAAAATCAAGGCTTTGTAGTTTATGGAGGAGAACAGTCCATGCAGACTAGAACCGGATCACTCATCAGTTGGCGAGAATTGGAGGGCATTCCAGATTAATGATTCTTTAGACGGGATAAATCAGCACCCATTATTTATTTTGATTGAGACTTCAAACATTTTCTATCTCATAACCGCAATCGGATCTGACCTGCGCGGTATATATCGTGTATACGGGTATAAATTTCGGCCTCCCGATTTATACCCACCACATAAAGAATAGACTATCAAGAAATGGCAGTACCGCAAAACTTACTATTGACTTGAAGTAAAAGGGTTCTCATGGCAAACTTACCTCTTGCTGAGAAAGGAGTAAGCCATGAGAACCTCACGGATATTTTACACTGGAAAAGGGGTGATCTACCCCTGTGAATTGGAACGCTGTCCAGGCTGTAATGGGGATTTGCAAACTGCCTACACCAGTAAATACAAAACAGTGCAAATGGCAAATTCTGTTATTGGGTCGAGAATGTAGTGAAATGGTGACTTTTGGCTTTGTTATTTGATCCTACTTTTGCTTGCTTTTATTTCGTCATCCTACCCCCATCAGTGGGGGGGCACGCTAATTGTGAAGAGCGTGAATTCGCCTGATCTCAAACTGGAACAGATGTGCTAAAATAAGAGCGAAGTTTTTACTTGGAAAATAAAGAAGGTGATATGTCCCAAAACGCCGATATAATTTTCATAGAGGTAGCCTGTGCCAGCTGTGGCAGAATTCAACGAGTTCGTGCCAGAAAAATTATCCATTGCGATGGATACACTTGCTCTTATGGTCGTTGTAAGAAGAACCCGGATTTCAAAATTCCTAAAGCTCGGGAAAACGATATTTGCGTTATAACACCGAATGCTGCTGGCAGTTTTAATGGCTGGACAATTCGTCCGGCTACTGTCGAAGAGAGGCGTTCTATTGAGCGAGCAAAAGCTATTCAGGATGAAGGAATGTTGCAATTATTAAGACGTAATTGAAACCTATCTATTACCCCGTGGTGGCTACTTGGTTCATCCGCTCGACTTCAGAGGGCAGGTTGGGCCAAGTAGTTGCTTTTTTGGCGCAATTGTCGCCATCAAAATGGGTTATCATGCTGTTTGATCCATCTCTTTCAGATTGGGGCTAACAAAGCATGATCCTTCATTGCGGCAATATTTGGAAATGGGTTACTTCCAGAATCGAATCGCACATCAAAGATAAGACAAAACCAGCGGCAGCAGAACTCGTCACATGCCTTGTTTCCGATATGATGCGAAGCAACGCAGATCTACTTGTAGAAAATGCACTCTTGCGCCAACAACTGATCGTGCTCAAGCGTTAGGTCAAACGGCCTGAGTTTAGCGATGCTGACCGATTTCGACTTGTCTTGTTATCCAGCTGCACCAAATTCAAACCCAAAGATCACCAAACACCCTTTTAACTGTGCGATATTAACCGGTCAAGGTGTGCGATATTTCCGGTCACACTATGCGATATGCTCCGATTTATGCACGTAGGCGGCACTAAAACCTAAAAAGGCAACTATCACTGTAATGACAAGCAAAACAGGATACATCTGAGAGGTTGATTAATTTTTTTCAGGGCATTACACGCAATAAATGACACCACGAAAATCCGCCTTTAATAAGCGGATTTTCGTGGTGTCATAATCCTATGATTTCTCGAACCACCTTACAAAATACAATCCAACGCAAATTGGATGCCAATCGTGTTGTGGGGATGATTGGCCCCCGCCAATGCGGTAAAACAACCTTGGCAAG
>CAIWRB010000312.1 GCA_903914955.1 uncultured Chloroflexota bacterium
CAAGTATGTAATCTTCAGAGCCGAGTATCATTGGCAGGTCAGTTTCCTCGTCTTTTTCATTATACTGCGCCAGCTCTTCACGCACCACGCGCCGCACAATTTCTTCCAGGGGCGCTTGATGACTTGAAATATATTCGCGCAGAGCCTGGTTGATCAATGTCTGGTAGTTTCCACCCCCTTGATCCTCTACCTGCTGGCGGAACCAGTTGAGAATCTCTGCATCCAGGCGAATAGTGATGCGTTCTTTTCCCAAAACAGTTGGGAGCACCGCCCCGCGTTTACCTTGACTAAAATCGTATTCGTCTTTCATGGGCTGCCTTCTTCATACATTTTTCTTTCTCTGGAAGTTGCTTTGCGCGCCGAAATCAGACGCACCACATCTCCTCGGAAGGTGTAAACGACCACCAGCAATTTGCCGCTTGCATCTATGCCCAGGGTAATGAAACGCCGTTCCTGGGGGTGTTCATCCTCGATCGTCAAAGCCCGCGGGTCTTCGAGCACAATTACCGCATCTGAAAAAGCGACCTCATGTTTCTCCAAATTGCTTTGAGCCTTTGCTGGGTCCCATTCGATCGATGACATGCCTCCTCATTATTGTATGTACAAATGTATGTATTGTCAATCGGGTATTTTTTTACACATGATCATTCCGCACCGCCCAGTCAGTTCCAGCGGGAAGGAGGAGAAATACCCGGCGATTTGTTCATGAGAGCACAATGACTATCCATTTACAAGGGGATTTATCGCTGATCTTCAAGCGATTCTCCACAATATCTTCAAACTTTTGCTTCTTGCATAATCCATTCTGCACACTTCGGACATTTGATTCGACTTTCAACTTCTAGGATGGGAGTATCTTTCTTCTTCCCTACCAGTGCCATAACGACAAGGGCTAGGGTTACGCCAATATCAATTATTTGTAGTAATCCAATCGCTGAGGAGCCAAAAACCATTGTAAGAAAGACACCCAATAACATGGTCCCCCCTAGTAAAATAAACGGTTTTGCCCCGTGCCCACGTATTGACGCAATGATTGCTGCGATCACTTCAACAACCAGAAGCCACATAATATTCCTCCTTCGTACTTGTCACTTGTTATGATTTCCCGTTTGGAATTGCAAAATTTTCAAGATAAATTAAATTTGTATCATCTCAATAGGGTGCGTTTCATTTCAGTTGAAAGACGAGTTGAAAGTCAAAAACTTCTCTGGTAAAGTGAAATTGAGAAAACGACTTTAGGAGAAACGTTATGACCTTCAACTCACAAGCAATTATACAAGAAACACGAGTGGAATTCGAAAAACTATTGGATTATGTTACAGGCGAAGAGGCACGAACAGCAAAGGCAGATGATATAGAACGAGGTTTATTCAAAATGCTTTTAAGTTTGGGGGCGAAACTATTGCAACTATTTTTTGTCATGCGTTCTCAAACCTGTTCAAGGCAAGCCGTACAAAGCAAGAGTGGTCAATTGCCCTATCATCGGGATACAGAGCGAGTATATTTCTCGATCTTTGGCAAGGTGTCAATCGGACGTCCATACTTTTACAAACAAGGAGTTGGCAGCCAAATCGGGTTAGATGCTGAGTTAGGATTGGGCGACGACAGTTACTCCGACATGTTGCGAGAAATCACAGAATACCTTGCGGTCTATCAAGTGTATGGTGGCAAAAAAGTGGGTTTACTGGA
>CAIWRB010000313.1 GCA_903914955.1 uncultured Chloroflexota bacterium
GTCAGTGTGTTGGGAATCCCCATGAGTGTACTCACAAGCCGATTTCTAAGCGCGGCCCTGCTGGTATTGTCTGGAACTTTCCTGGGAGTGCTTTTATACGGAACGGTCAAATTGATGAATACGGATATAGACAAAAAAATAGAACTGCAATACGGAGCGCTGGTCATAGACAGTTCAGATTTTATTTTGAAATTTGCGCCAGTCATCGAGTTTGACACCATTGATGAACTCGCGAGATTGGCGGCCTACAATCACACCGTCATATTGCGTACTAAAAAGCTTAATATGGTTTTCTACACCGTCCGGATCGGAGAAATTTCTTACCGGTATATTTCCAACAAGTTATAACAAACGCGGAAATTTATGGCAAGGAGATAAATCCCATGTTCCAAACAATTAGCAGGGCCTCCACGCGGCTAATGGTCATTATCATCTTTATAATATTTCTGACAACCATCCTCGTTGCTCGGATGGCAAATTTTGATATACCAGACGGCGGCAGAGTTGGCTTTGTTACCAAAAGTATCAGCGTTAATGACCTAGCGCCAGATTCGTGCAATGGCATAGTTGTTTTCACATTGCTGGTCGGATCTAACATCACAGGTACTTCTACAAACGAATTAATCATCGGAACCACTGGAGATGATAATTTAAACGGAGGGGGCGGAAATGACTGTATCCTTGGCGGCGACGGTAATGACACAATAGACGGCGGCGACGGTAATGATGTTTGCGTTGGCGGGACAGGCACTAATACTTTGATCAATTGCGAGCATTAGTGATCAGCGAATAACGGTAATTTTGCACGTCGAGACGATACGAAAACTCTTTCAGCCACCGCCCAAGCAAATCCGAATATTTCTTGGGCGTTGTAATCTCAAGGGAACACAATATTTGGTAACAGCAAGATTGGTTATGCCCATGTCTGGGGGTATGCCTGTTCAGATCTATAAAAACGGTTACGCCTCCTGGAATCAGGAAGCGTAACCGTTTTTGATTAAACACAGCCAATGATGGATTCGCTGAAATTCTATTGGTATCCCAATGAATACCGCTCGAAGTTGGCGTGGAAGTGCTCCAGCCATGCCTCGATAAACGGGCGCGATTCAAACATGGGCAGTAAATCCACTGCCAGGTCCGCAATACGAACTTTGGCAACCTTCTCCCGTAGCGATTGCAAGGCTGTGGCTGTTATGTATGGCTTCGCAGCATCCCCAGCAAGTTTTTCAGTCAACGGTTGGACGCCCTTCTGCATGAACCAGAGCAGGTCATAAAAATCCCTGCCCTTGATGAAGGCGCCCTCGCGCCCTCTTTGAAAGTTGCGTTCCAGGCAGGCGATCATTTTGCCAGCCATCATTGTTTCCAGCGAAAAATGAACCGGCACAAAACTGTGCCCATGATAAAAGACTGGCGTGTTCTGGATCACCGCCACCTGCTTGTGATGACTGACCTCAACCTTGAGGTGCAACACCTCGTTGGGATAGGCAGACAATCCCAATTCATCCAATACAGGAAATTTGAGAGTCAGTCGCAGGATACCATGTTCGCCTCTTTGTGACTTGCTGATCAATTCATCATAGCCAAGTGAATTCCTGAACATCATGGACAGTTCATCCTGCAAACTGGAAAGATCAATGCCCGCGCCGTTATCCAGGTCAATATCCTCAGACAGACGGTTCAGCCCGTAAACCACATGCAGACAGGTACCACCATAAAAGTTGAGACGACGGTAGACGGGGTGATTGTAAATAGAATTCAACACGATGGACTGTAACGCCTCTTTCAGAATGATCCGTTTGGTTTCCGCGGGTAGACGGGGGTCTTTCTGACTCAAGGTATGCTGCAGAATATGTATTAAAGTTGCCATGCATATCTCCTAAAATTTTTAAGGATGGCGCGCATCTTCTTGGAATCTCCCTGCTCAATAAAACCGGCAAATTCCTTTCGCGCCTGGTCATCCATTTCATCCAAGTTCAGACGAAGTTCTTCCGCCAAGTTGATTTTCTGTACGCGATAGGCTGTGGGGATGGGGCGCAGGTATAGGTAATCGAAAAGCGCTTTTGCAAGGCTTGCGATGGCGATACGGATGCCGAAGTATTCCGTGATCTCAAAACCTGTGAACAGATCAGGACGGATATTCCTGTACCAAAAGGTGCCTATGGGGTTAACGATGGTGCGTGTGTTTTTAGTGGTGATGCAAGTCAGCGGGTAGGTAACATCGGTCAGCAGGTTGTGCTGCTGTAAAATATATTCCAGCGAAATATAGGAATTGGGCAGAATGATGGCGCTCACTGCGCTGGAAAATTTAGCATCCCGCCGGTGCTGCTCGTGGAAATGACGCGACATGTAAAGACCTTTTTTCAACGGCAGTATCTCGCCAGACTGTGCCCAGCGATGCAGCATAACCCGTACCGTATGCGGTGATTCAATACCAGAGACCTGTTTAAAGCCTTCAATTGTGAAAAAGGGGATGTTGTCGAACGAGGCAAGTGCGGTTTTTTTCATTTTTATATCGGATAATATACAGATATTGTATATTATCCGATATAAATAAACTATTGTCAAGTCTGCTTTTTATAAGGGCAATATATAAAATATAGGTTCTGATTATTTATAGAAATTTGCGCCAGTCATCGAGTTTGACACCCTTGATGAACTCGCGAGATTGGCGGCCTACAATCACACCGTCATATTGCGTACTAAAAAGCTTAATATGGTTTTCTACACCGTCCGGATCGGAGAAATTTCTTACCAAATGTTCCTTACATCTCCACTGCTAAAGCAGGGAGCTTTACGGAACATTTGGTAAGCTTGCCTTGTTTCCCCAAAACATTATAAGTCGTGATGGCACACAAAAGAACGGTAATTTTGCGTAATGTATTTCTGTCTAAGACAATTAGAAATTCCCACATATTGGGGCCTCGCTATCGAAAATTATGCAAATAATTACGCCTCCTGTTTCCAGGGGGCGTAATTACATTCTTCAACAGAACATTACGGGGGATCGGAAAGGTGGTCTCAAACTTCAAGAATAACCGCCTTTACAACCGCGCTCATTTTAATTACAATATAAGCATGGTTGTAAACAACAAAGCGAACCCAATTGGAATCATTCGAAACATCCTAAAAGATCAGAACGGAATCCTATTCACCTCAGACCTGCTCAAGCATGGAATTCCGCGAACCTATCTTTCCATTCTGGAAAAGAATGGTGAGATTGAGCGGATTTCCAGAGGAGTTTATTCAACTCCCGGGAAGATCATGGATGAGATGGTTGGGCTTCAGGCGAGGTATAAGGGAGCGATCTTCTCCCATGAAACAGCTGCCTACCTACTAGACCTGACAGACCGGACGCCACTTTATTATTCTGTGACCGTCCCTGCTGGATATAATGCAACCTCTCTGAAAGCGAGTGGGGTCAAGGTATTTTTTGTAAATCGTGGCTTATTCCCATTGGGATTGGTCACAGGAAAATCGCCTCACGGGAACGATATCAAGACCTTCGATCTCGAAAGAACGATCTGCGATTTATTGCGGAACAGAAACCAGATCGATGTTCAACAGATCAACGAATCAGTGAAGCGTTACGTAGGTAAAAAAGATAGAAATATAGACCTGCTCGATAGTTATGCAAGGCAATTCAGCATCCAAAAAATTATACGGGAATATATTGAGGTTCTTTTATGAGTAAGGCAATGTAGCTTAAGGATCAAATAAAAAATATTGCATTGAAAAATCATGTACCTGCTCAAGCTGTCTTGCAGAACTTCATGCTGGAACGATTATTGGAACGGATTTCAACTTCAAAATACAAGGATAAACTTGTTCTTAAAGGTGGGATGTTGATCGCAGCAATGGTTGGGATTGGCAGCAGAACAACAATGGACATGGATGCAACCTTCCGGGGATATCCTCTTTCAGAAGAAACGATCCGGGTTGCATTTGCAGAAATTTGTGCCATTCAGTTGAATGATGAAGTAACACTGGTATTGGATCATGTCACATCCATCCGTGATCAGGATGAATATGGCGGATATCGGGTATCCATTATTTCAAAATACGAAACGATCAATACACCTTTAAAGATCGATATCACCACCGGGGATGTTATTACACCTGACGCCATCCGTTATAACCTTCATTCGAACTTTGAAAACAAGCGGATCAAGATCTGGGCGTATAACAGCGAAACAATCCTGGCGGAAAAGGTCGAGACCATATTGCGGAGAAGCGTGCTCAATACCCGTCCAAGAGATTTTTACGATGTGTACATTCTTATAAAAGCCCGACGCCCTGCAATCAACAAGAAAGTCTTTAGAACCGCACTGTACGCCACTTCTGAAAACAGGGGATCACTTTTCGCTTTGCAAGATAAAGAAAGAATATTACTGACAATCCAATCGAACACGATCATGAGACAACGATGGGAACTGTATTGCAAAGAGAATTATTACGCAAAGGGGATCAGCTTTGATGAGGTAATTGAAGTATTGAACAATATCGGAAATTAAGAACGGGCAAATTGAGATCCTATAACACCGCAAAAGCAAAAGTGAATCCAAATCCTTTTACTCTGCCAAATGTTCATGGTAAACAGCCAACAGAAAACAATGAAATAAGCCTATGGCCGCACATACGGCCACCGCCCAAGCAAATCCGAATATTGCTTGGGCGATGTTTCTGCATATGAAGAAAATAGAACCAGATCAGGAAAAATAAATCTATTCGAAAAAAAAAGGCACAATCAATCTCTGTGCCACAGTCAACATACTACGAAAAAGACAAGCTTGGCTTATCTTTTTCGTAGTATTATATTGTCATGATACAACGCTCGATTATTTACAAATCAATCAAACGGCCTTGAATTGGATCGTCTCTTTGTCGTTTACCCCGGCACATTGGCTTACCCAATTGCGGAGAAAATATCTGGATTACCGATAAATTATCTTGCCGCTTCCACACCAGTAAATCTTCCAGACATGCCATAGGTAATAAACATGACCATGCACACCGCCACCGCCCAAGCAAATCCAAATATAGCATTTATCAAATATTGGGGAAATCGCGACAATGATCTGCGCCTGCCTTCCAACGGCTCCATCTCGATGAATTTGGACGGGTTGTTCACACGCACGACCGTCAGTTTTCAGTCGTCACTTCCTTTTGATGAGTTGATCATCAACGGACATGAAGTGCCTGGTAAAGGACTGAAACGTGTTTCATATATCCTCGATCTGGTACGTGAAATGTCTGACGTTAAAGTAAATGCAGAAGTAATGAGCGAGAATAATTTTCCCGCCGGCGCTGGGATCGCCTCCTCAGCGGCGGCTTTTGCGGCACTTGCGCTTGCTTCGTCCCGCGCCGCAGGGTTGACTCTGTCCGAAGCGCAGTGTTCGCGGCTGGCACGGCTTGGCTCGGGCTCCGCGTCACGCTCCATCCCTAGCGGATTTGTCGAATGGAAGATGGGCGCAGGCGATGATGACTCGGTGGCGGTTTCCATTGCGCCTCCCGAACATTGGGATCTAACCGATTGCGTGGCGATCGTCAGCGCGGCACACAAGAAAACCGGCTCCACAGAGGGTCATGCGATCGCGGCGACGAGTCCATTGCAGAACGCGCGCCTCGAAGACACGCCGCGCAGACTTGGGATTTGCCGCAACGCGATCCTGAATAAAGATTTTGAAACATTTGCGCATATCATCGAACTTGATTCCGACATCATGCACTCGGTCATGCTGACATCCAATCCGCCGCTGATGTATTGGCAGGCCGCGACAGTTGGGATTTTCCATCAAGTCAGAAGTTGGCGGGCGGATGGATTACCTTGCGCCTACACCGTAGACGCCGGAGCAAATGTCCATGTGATATGTTTGGGAGGACACGCCAAAGAACTGGAGAAGCGTTTGCGCGAAATACCCGGCGTGAGCAATGTGCTCGTTGCAGGCGTCGGCGGGGCGGCAAAGATCGTCAGCTAGGGAATTTATCTCGAAACAAGATCAGTTCTCGGGGACTGAAGCACTCGAATCATCTAATAAAATTTTAATTTAGTCAAATCCATTTGAAGATATAATCCAGCCACTACACCTATTGTGTGGGAAAGGATAAAAAAATGGTATCTGGTTTTGTATCGTTAATCATCTTCCTGTTGGCGCTGGGCGGGATGATCTTTGTACATGAGTTAGGCCACTTCATTGCCGCGCGCTGGGCAGGGATCGAAGTGGAAGAGTTTGGTTTGGGTTTGCCTTCTTATAAAATAGCAACTCTCTTCAAATGGCAGGGGACGGAATTCACCATTCACGCGCTGCTGCTTGGGGGATTCATCCGCCCGAAAGGCGAGAATGACCCCAACATCCCCGGCGGGCTTGCCTCCGCAAATCCGTGGAAACGACTCGTAGTGCTATTCGCAGGCCCCTTGATGAATTTGATAACCGCGATCGTGGTGTTCTCTTTTCTCATCGCGTCTGAAGGCGTGCCGGTGCCCGGCTCGGTGATAATCAACGCAATCACTCAAGATTCCCCAGCGGAACAAGCGGGGATGCAAGCGGGTGATATTCTGCTCGCGATCAACGGCAAATTGATCAGCGAGATCGACCCCGCCATCACGATCATTCAAGCAAATCTTGATAAGCCCGTCGAATTATTGATCAACCGCAACGGACAAGAACTTACACTGACAGCCACACCATTATCCAGCAGACAAAAGAGCGAAGGCGCGCTGGGTGTTGGGCTTGGCTATCCAACACGGCCTGCAACATTTATTGAAAGCGTAACCGGGGGCTTTACAGTGACTGGCATTCAAGCCGCCACCATTGTGTATCTGCCCGTCGCGCTTATTCAAGGCGTAATCGCGCCCAAAGACGCGCGCTTCATCGGATTCAAAGGTATCTTTGACATGTTCGATGTCGCCGTAAATGAAGATGTATCCACCCGTCAGGGAATTGCAACAACACCCACAAACGCAAACACTCCCACACCCAGACCCACCAACTGGACGCTCAACCTGATCGGTGTGCTCAGCATTTCACTCGGCGTGATGAATCTATTTCCGATTCCCGCACTCGACGGCGGGCGAATCCTTTTTACACTTCCTGAGATCCTCTTCCGCAAACGCATTCCCGCCCAATGGGAAAACACTGTCAATGGTGTCGCCATGCTGCTGCTGATCGGGCTTATGCTTTTTGTCAATGTGATGGACTTCGTCAACCCGGTTAATATTCCCCATCCATAAACCATGTCAGAAACAATTTCCTTTCAATCTGTTCTCGATCACCTGCTCGATTCCAAAAAGGAAATCCCGCAGACCCATCTGAAACTCTATTCAGATCTCGACTCGAAATCTTTGCGTCTCTTTTTGGATGTATGGCCGAGCGTCAAACCAACCCGAAAACTGCTTTTGCTCGACGAGCTTTTAATTCACTTTGACTCAGACAACATAGTCTCTTATGAAAGTATTGGCCGCGGATTAATAAATGACCCCGATGGCGAAGTGCGCGCGCGCGCCATTCGCCTGCTATCCGAATCAGACGACCCGAAGCTTGTTGGCACATTAACTGAAATTCTCTTAAACGACACAGACCTCGCTCCGCGCATGGAAGCTGCGCTCTTAATCGGAGAATTCATCCTGCTGGGCGAATTGGAAGCGATCAAAGAAGACCTGCAGCGTAAAGCCGAAGATGCTTTGATCTCGATCATCAAAAGCGAAGAAAACCCAACCTTGCGCAAGCGCTCACTCGAAGCGCTGGGCTATTCCTCGCGGCCTGAGATCGTCACGCTTATTGTATCCGCTTTTGAACGTGAAGACCCGACCTGGGTGGCCACCGCCCTGCTCGCCATGGGACGCTCGCACGATGAGCGTTGGAGCGAGAATGTAGTCAGCATGGTACTGGATGATGATCCGCTCATCCGCTTCGCCGCTGTACAAGCCGCGGGTGAGCTCAACATCGAAGATGCTGGTCCGATCCTGCTGAAAATTCTTGAAGATGAAGAAGAGGATGACGATGTGGTCACCGCGGCGATCTGGTCACTCTCACAGATCGGCGGAGATGATGCGCGCATCTATCTGGTCAACTTGATCGAGCAAACCGAAGATGAAGACCTGGTCGAATATCTTGAAGACGCTCTTGAAAATCTGGATTTTATGGAAGAGTTGAATAAGTTCGATCTCCTGGCTCTCGATGGAGATGATGACCTGAATGAAATTGATTTGGATGATGAAGATGATGACAAATAAATAGAAGCGTGGTAAAACAAAAAAGTCTTCCTAAAGGAAGACTTTTTTGTGAGCTCGGAGAGGGTCGAACTCTCAACAAATGGCTTAAAAGGCCACTGCTCTGCCATTGAGCTACGAGCCCATTTATGAAGCGGATTGCATTCTATCACGTGAAAATAAAGACGTCAACGTAATAAGTTCGAAAAAACCTCTGAGTTCTTTCATCGTCCCCGAAGAAGAAAGAACTCAGAGTCTCTGGTTTACGATTTCACGAGGGTGAATTTATCTTTTCCAATGCGATAATTGCCATTGTGCTTCAATACCTTCTCCACCAGATCTTCAGGCACATCCACATAAGTGAACGTATCTTCAATTCGGATCTTGCCGATTGAACTGCCTGGAATGTCAGCGTGATGTGCGATCGTACCGACAATATCATTCGGGCGCACGCCGTTCTCCTTGCCTTTATTCAACTTCAATCGCACCATACCCGCCTCGTGCGAGACTCGTTTATTGCCAGCGTCGCGATCACCGCGATCACTTCGTCTGCCGTCGCGGCCCTGAGGTTTGCCGCGACCATATTCACGGTCCCGATCCCCACGATAAGATGGACGACTCTCAGCCACCACTTCCGCGATATTCGCGACAGGTCGTGCTTTCTCGGCAGAGCGCGACAGCTTCAATGCAGCCGCTGCAATTTCCATCGGGTCGTTACCTTCCTCCACCAAACGCGCCACAAGTTCGCGCTCGCGTTGATAACGCCCGCGTCCGAGCCAGATCTTCAATTGCTCCAATACCTGGTTTTCACGATGTTGAATGATATCTGCTGAGGTGGGTAATTTCGCAAGCGTGAGCGCCTGCTTGGTCATATGCTCAATTTCGCGCAGACGGCGCTTCTCGCGCGGTGAAAATAATGAAATGGCAATACCGGTCTTGCCTGCGCGGCCTGTGCGCCCAATTCGATGGACATACACTTCGGCATCATCAGGCAGCTGATAATTGAAGACGTGCGAGATATTATCAATATCAAGACCGCGCGCAGCCACATCAGTAGCTACCAAAACTTTAATTTGAGCTGCACGGAATCTGCCGAGGATCTGTTCGCGGGCATTCTGTTCGAGGTCGCCATTCAAGGCTTCGGCGGGAAATCCACGCGCAGAGAGTTGACCTGCTAACTGACCTGTCTCCGCGCGGGTGCGGACGAATATCAACGCACTGGTAATTGGCTCGATCTCAAAGAGGTTTGTCAACGCTGCCAGCTTATCGCCTTCATGCACGAGGTAGTAGCGCTGCTCGGTGCCTGACAGAGTCAGAGTCGCTTTTTTAATGGTGACAGATTGCGGGTCACGCATGAAGCGGTCTGCGAGGGAACGGATGCGTACGGGTAGAGTCGCGCTGAATAGCGCGGTCTGTCTGATGGAAGGAGTCGCAGAGAGGATTTCCTCCACCGGTTCAATGAAACCCATGTTTAGCATTTCATCGGCTTCATCCAGCACAACAGATTTGACCATGCTCAGATCCAAAACTTTGCGAGCCATCAAGTCAATGATACGGCCGGGAGTACCCACGACAATATCCACGCCGCGCTTGAGCTGATTAACCTGCGGGCCGTATGGTTGACCACCATAGACAGCCAGCACGCGCACTTTGAGATGCTTGCCATATTGTTCAATGGCAGCTGCGACTTGAACAGCGAGTTCGCGTGTCGGAGCAAGCACAAGCGCTTGCGGCAGCCGTTGATGAATATAATTATGAAGAATGGGGAGAGCGAAAGCGGCGGTTTTGCCAGTGCCTGTTTGAGCCTGACCAATTACATCCACGCCTGTCAGCATGAGGGGGATCATGCCTTCTTGAATAGCGGTTGGCGTTTGATAGCCAAGTTCAGTGATGGCCTGCTCCAACTCGGGGCGCAGGTTTAAAGAAGTAAATTCGGTTGTCATCAGATTTCCTTTTCCAATAGTCGCTGGGACTGATAGCCGCGCGGTCGCTTGCAAGCGATTCGACGAAAGACTATTTGACTAACGACTACGAGACTAATATGAAATGTTCTGACAACTCCGTTTACATCCTTCCTGTCAACAAAGTCAGCTTTTGCAAGCAAACCCGCCCAACAAAAAAGCCCGATTAAGTTTCATCGGGCTTGCAGTTTAGAGTAATCAAAACCATTTCCCAAAAAAATTGCCCTCCATTGAGAGCGACAAGAGTTTACCACATAATTTTGATTAGATCGTCATTAACACGATCGCGACCAATGCGGATGCGATTCCGATCCACTGGTTGCGGGTAAGGCGTTCTTTGAGAAAGATCCAAGCGAGCATGACGGTTGCGCCGGGAAAGAGGGAACTTAATACCGCTGCCACATCCAACCTGCCTGATTGCCCCGCGAGGATGAAGAATAGATTTCCAGAAATATCGAGTATTCCGTTGATCGTTATCATGGGCCAGGCGGAAGAGTCTTCCACCTTCCACGAGGCGCGGGTGATGAGCATGTAGACCGTGATCAGGATCATACCGCCGCTGCGTGAAGCGACCATCGGCCAGATCGTCGCGCCTGTGCGGGTGGCTTCGTGCATGAGGACAAAGTAAAGGCCAAATCCAATGCCTGCCAGCAGAGGCAGCTTCAAGTCGGAGAGATGCGCGAGGATATTCGTCACGCCGCTCTCACCCTGCGAGATCATCCAAACAGCGAAGAGGGCGAATCCGAAGCCAATGATAGTCAGGAGCTGGGGAATTCCTTCCTTGAAGATGCCCACCAAAACTGGAAGGGATGCGGCTAATAAAGCGGAGACGGGCGTGGCGAGGCTCATCATGCCGAGGGTCATGGAATGATACAAAAACATTAAGCCGACGGTGCCAAGCGCGCCTGCCAGCATGGACAGCAGCCATATTTTTTGATTTGGAAGAGGCTCGCCAGCGACGAACACAACGATCAGAAGCAGGATAATGCCAATTACCTCGCCGTAAAAAACTGCGCGGTATGCGCCTGTTTTTCGCGAGGCAAGCCCGCCCGTAAAATCACCCGCACCCCATCCAAGCGCGGCGAAAAGACCAAATAATATTGACAGCAAAATTACGCTCCTAAATTTTTATCCACAGATTTGGCAGATTTTTTATTTCCCCGCCGCTTTCGCTCTTTCCAAAACCTTTTGCGCATTCTTCAGCAACGGCATGTCGATCATCTTTCCATCCAGCGAATATGCGCCCCTGCCTTCTTTTTGACTTGCATCAAAAGTTTCGACGATCCGCTTTGCATTCACGATCACCTCGGCATTTGGCGTGAATGCAGTTTGGACAGGCTCAACCTGCGCGGGATGAATGATCTGCTTGCCGACGAATCCCAGCCGCGCGCCGAATTCAGATTCGATTCGCAGGGCTTCGAGGTCTTTATAATCGATTGCGACAATATCAATGGCCTGCAGATCATTCGCCGCGCAAGCGACAACGACCGCCTGCCGCGCATACAGCAATTCAATTGCATCCTTCGTGCGTGTTGCGCCAATGGATGCGGCGAAATCTTCACCACCGAAAATGATCGCACGCGAAGCGAGCCTCGGATGCGCTGCGATCTCTTTGAGATTCAAGATCCCTTTGGCGGTTTCCACACCAGCCAAAATGCCAATGGAATTAATCGGCCAGCCATATTTCAACTCGGCGGCTTCGATAATTTTACTTGCCCATTCGACATGCCCGAAGGATTCCACTTTTGGAATCACAATACCATCGGGATGATATGGAAGCACTGCCTCAATATCTTCCCCTTCCCAGCCTGACCCGACAGAGTTGATGCGCGCAAGTTTTTCACTTTCGCCAAAATCCAATTCGCGCAAAGCTTTGGCAATGGTTACTCGCGCTTCAGCTTTCTTATTAACTGCCGCGCCGTCTTCCATGTCCATGCAAATGGAATCAACACCCAACGTGATGGACTTTGTGATCATCTTCCAGTTATCCCCGGGCATATAAAGCAACGCGCGTCGTGAGTGCATAAATTCTCCGCTAAAAATTTCAAATTAGAGATCGAAGGATTGCCCTTGTGATTTTGGTAAAAAGTCGAGGCGCTGACCTTTCTTCAAAAACATGGCTGTTCGTTCAAACTCGATTACGATCGTTCCATCTGATTTCTTCCCCCAATGTTTAAACTTCACAATGCCCACGTTCGGTCTGGATTTCGACTCGCGGCGCTCCAAAACTTCGGTCTCGACATAGATCGTATCATTATGAAATGTCGGGTTTGGATGGATCACTTTGTCATAACTTAAGTTTGCGATGATCGTGCCTTCGCTTAATTCAGAAACGGTCAAGCCAACCACCAATCCCAGCGTAAAGATACCGTTCACAATGCGCTGACCAAATTCGGTATTCGCGGCAAATTCTTCGTTCATGTGCAAAGGCTGCGTATTCATCGTCAAGGCTGAGAACAACACATTATCCATTTCTGTGATCGTGCGTCCCGCCGAATGTTTGAAATGCATTCCAACCTGCAAATCTTCAAAAAATTTTCCGGCCATTATTCCTCCATCTCGATCAGGATCTGTTCACGCTCCACCGTCTGACCCTGCGCCACATAAACAGCCTTCACTTTACCATCCTTTAAAGCCTGAATGCGGATCTCCATCTTCATGGCTTCCATCATCAATAGAGTTTGACCTTTCTTAACAACATCCCCCGCGCTGACAGAAACGCCTCGCACCTGACCCGGCATGGGAGCGATCAATCCCCCGGCATGTTCGTGTCTGACGCCTTGTTTCGCGCCTGATGTTTTCGTCAGCATTAATGTGTGACCGTTAATCGTCACCCATCTTTTCGCCATATCTGAAGATACATACGCCGCGACTCGTTTGCCATCGATCAGCAGATCCATCCGCCCACGCAGCGCATCAGCCCGCAGAATTTGAATGGAAGCAATTTTTCCGTTCACGCTGGCAATGTAATTGTCACCTGATGGATTAATTTCTAGAGTTTGCGAATCAAAAGTGATCTTCATTTATCGCTCACTCTAAAATTATTCGTCTGCTTCCACGGGGTAAAAGGATCCGTCTCGTTGGAAACCGCGGGTTGTGATTTCGAACCTGCAAAAATCACATCCGCAAGGGCTGCGGCGAAAAGGGAATCAACAGAGGGTTCAGGGATATTCCACTCCTTGAAATTCTCCTCCACCCAGCGCGTGGATACTTTGCCTTTGGCAAAATCATCATGGCTCAACACCGCTTGCATGAAATCAATATTGGTCAGCACTCCATGCACCACAAATTCGCGCAGTGCATTCTTCATTTTTTGAATGGCTATTTCGCGATTTTCCGCATGTACAATTAACTTCGCCAACAATGGGTCATAAAAATGGGTTACCTGACTGCCCGTGCTAAAACCTGAATCGACTCTGATGCCCGGTCCACGCGGCTCGCTGAATTGCAGAAGGCTGCCCGTGCTTGGCAAAAATCCATTGGCGGGATCCTCGGCATAAACGCGACACTCAATGGCATGCCCGTGCTGGTGAAAATCTTTTTGCTTGAATGGGAATTTCTCTCCCGCCGCGATCCGAATCTGCCACTGAACAAGATCAATACCCGCGACAAGTTCTGTGATGGGATGCTCCACTTGCAGACGGGTGTTCATTTCAAGAAAGTAAAAAGGTTGATGGTCAAAGGTTGATGGTCGGGGATCGAAGATAAATTCAACCGTGCCCGCGTTATAGTAGTTGACGGCTTTTGCCGCGGCAACTGCGGCCTGCCCCATTTGCTCGCGCAGCTTTGGGGTTATTAATGGAGAAGGTGTTTCTTCTATGATCTTCTGATGTCTGCGCTGCACAGAACACTCGCGTTCAAAAAGATGAACTAGGTTTCCATGTTGGTCGCCAAAGATTTGAAATTCAATATGATGCGCGTTTGCCAAATATTTTTCGATCAACAATCTTTCATCGTCGAAAGAGTTCAAGGCTTCACGCCGCGCGGACTCAATGGCTTCGCTCAACTCGCTTTCTTCATTGACCACGCGCATACCTTTTCCACCTCCGCCCGCTGAGGCTTTGATAAGAACAGGATAGCCGATTTCTTTTGCGGCTTTTTTGAAATCATCATCTGATTCCAAGCCTTCAAACCCTGGAATGGTTGGCACACCTGATTGCTTCATCAATCTTTTCGATTCGGCTTTGTCACCCATTGCGCGGATGGAGTGCGCCGACGGGCCGATAAATATCAGGTTGGCTGATTCAACTGTCGCCGCGAATGAAGCGTTCTCTGAAAGAAATCCATAACCCGGATGGATGGCATCCGCTTGAGTTTGAATCGCCGCAGCGATGAGTTTATCCATATTCAAATAAGATTCTTTTGGCGCGGCCTCGCCCAGCAGAACGGATTCATCGGCGAGTTGAACATGCTGCGCATCAACATCTGCCGCAGAATATACTGCAACGGTTTTAATGCCAAGCTCTTTGCAGGCGCGCAGAATTCGAATGGCGATCTCGCCGCGATTGGCGATCAGAATTTTTTTGAACATGATTACATCCTGAAGACCCCAAACCCGCCTTCTTCCTGCGGCGAGTTGAGCACAATGGATAATGCAAGTCCCAACACTTGACGTGTCTCATCAGGGGCGATGACGCCATCGTCCCATAATCTTGCAGAGGAATGATAGGGACTGCCTTCGGTTTCATATTTTTCCAAAAGCGGACGTTTGAACTCTTCCGCTTCTTGCGCGCCGAGAGTTGGTTTGCCCTCTCGAACGAGTTGATCTTGCTTGATGGTTAAGAGCACATTCGCGGCCTGCTCTCCGCCCATTACGCTGATGCGTGCGTTGGGCCACATCCACAAAAAGCGGGAACCATACGCGCGGCCTGCCATGGCATAGTTGCCTGCGCCGAAAGAACCGCCGATGACTAAAGTTAATTTTGGAACGCGAGTCGTGGCAACGGCATGCACCATCTTCGCACCATCTTTGGCGATGCCGCCAGTCTCGTATTCCTTGCCAACCATAAAGCCTGTGATGTTTTGCAGGAACAGCAGTGGGATTCCGCGCTGGTCGCAGAGTTCGATGAAGTGAGCCCCTTTCAGCGCGGACTCGCTGAACAGGACTCCGTTGTTGGCGATGATGCCGACTGGGTATCCATGAATGCGCGCGAACCCGCAAATGAGAGTCGTGCCGTAGCGTGATTTGAATTCTCGAAATTTGCTTCCATCTACAAGACGCGCAATGATCTCGCGGACATCGTAGGACTCTTTGAAACTGCGCGGAAGGACACCGTACAATTCGTCAGGGTTGTATAAAGGTTCTTCGGGGGGAGAAACGGTCAGCGTGGAAAGAAATGTGTGAACATTCGAATGTTGTAACGTTTCAACGATTCCGCGCAAAATCTCGATGGCGTGATCATCATCTTCGGCGAAGTGATCCGCGACACCACTCTTACGCGTGTGGACATCCGCGCCGCCAAGTTCCTCGGCAGTAACATCCTCGCCCGTGGCTGCTTTGACGAGCGGCGGGCCGCCCAAAAAAATGGTCCCCGCGCCTTTGACAATGATCGCCTCATCGCTCATGGCGGGGACGTACGCGCCGCCCGCTGTGCAGCTGCCCATGACGGCCGCGATCTGTGGAATACGCTTGGCAGACATGCGCGCCTGATTGTAAAAAATGCGGCCGAAGTGATGTGCGTCGGGAAAGACCTCATCTTGCAGAGGCAAAAATGCTCCACCCGAATCAACAAGATACAGGCAGGGCAGATGATTTTCCTCCGCGACCTGCTGCGCGCGCAAATGCTTTTTAACGGTCATTGAAAAATACGAGCCGCCTTTGACCGTTGCATCGTTGGCAACGATCATCACTTCGCGATTTGAAACACGTCCAATCCCGGTAACAATGCCCGCACTTGGGGCTTCGCCTTTATACATGCCGCCCGCCGCAAGTGGAGAGAGTTCGAGGAATGGCGCGCCGGGATCAAGCAGCCGCTCAATGCGTTCACGCACAAAAAGTTTGCCTTGCTCTTCGTGGCGTTGACGATACTTCTCGCCGCCACCCTGCCGCACGAGCACGAGTCGGTTTCGAAGTTCTGCCGCGAGCGCGCGGTTGTGGTCTGCGTTTGCTTTAAATTCTGAAGATTGCGGGTCTATCGCAGAGGAGAGAGTTTCCATGTGTGGAGTTTAGCATAAAACTCCACCTCTGTCGTTTTGGATATCTTCCCCAATTAAATAGCAGAAATGAAAATTATTTCCTGTGATAATTTTTAGTGCATTAAAGCAGAAGATACTTTGGGAGAAGATTGAGATGGCTTGCCGACAACCCAGATCTTATCGCCTATTCCATATAGTTTGAGATCACAATCATTGCCTGGCAGGTATTGCTTGACATGACCTCTTGCTGTTGATCGCTGCCAGTCCGCCATCTCATCAGGACCTTTGACAACACACAACCCATTGCTGTTGCCTCTAAAAAGTGGATTGGTGACCACTGTATAGCACGAATCATGAACCTGACAGGAAAGGCAGTTTGTATTCCCTGGGATGGAACAAGACACGGCATGGTTGTCGTTTACCCGAGAGACATTCATCGCATGATTATTGTGGATTGAAGGAATGGAAGTACGCTTGTCAATGAGTGGTGTCTTTCCCATTTCAATCCAACCAAGTTGATAAAGCAGACCAAGCACCCGTCCGCGCGCAATGATCAAATCAAGCTTGTTCAACCGGTTTTGATTCCCCGCTTCGTAGGAAGATGATTGAGGATTGAGAAGGGTAACTCGATGTCCACCAGTCCTTAAGGCAGAAATCATACCGGACGGTTGAGATTGAGTGATATATCGTTGATAAACTAAAACGCCGATGGATAAGAATTCAGTCATAAGGCCTCTCCGTTACAAAATAATAAATTTGTAGTGCTAAGCTGTATCTTATACCTTCTCGAATTTTTGAAGGAAACAAGGCACCATAAACATTGTGTATATAGAATAACAAGATTCATGAAAAACCGCATCCAACTTCGAGGATGGAAACGAGGTGGTCTTTTTACCCAAAGGATTAATCCTTGGGTGGGGATAATAATGATATAGTGGGGATTGGGCACTCAATTCCAAGTTGCAATAATTTCTCAAACCCTGTGATAAGATTCCTCTCATGGACTTCTCCCCGATCACCGACGATCTCTTCATCGGCACAACACCTTCAACGGTGGATTACAACCACCTGCGCGACCTTGGCGTGAAGCTTGTCATCAACATGCGCGTGGAGTATCGTCCGCGAAAAGATTTACACGAGTTCCCAATGAAGTTGCTATGGCTGCCCACATTTGACTCTCCACTGATTCCAATTTCCATCAAATATTTACATCGAGGCGCAAAAGCCGCGTTGGAAACAATTCAAAATGGCGGTAAGGTTTATGCTCATTGTGCGGGCGGGCGTCACCGCGGCGTGGCGATGGGCGCGTGCATCCTCATTGCGCAGGGACATCCCCCACACACAGCGATGGAGTTGGTCAAGAAGAAACGATCAGTCGCCGATCCGTTCGTATTTTACATCCGCCCGCGTATTTTGAAATTTGCTAAACAATGGATAATTGGATGAAAAACCTGCTAGAATCTATTCATCGTATTTACTCATTATGAATCGCATCTTCATCCTAGCTTTGCTGGTATCCATGTTGACGACTGCCTGTCAGGCAGATTCAAGAGTCAACCCCACTGTCACATCCACGCCGACATTGACTCTGGAACAAATGATTCCCACGCCAAGATACGGAATTCCATTGTTGACTCCAACAAAAATAATAGAACCTACTGCCACTGAAATTCTGGCGGACACATCAACGCCAGATGCAAATGAAACACAATCAAATGCAACTGAAACATTAACCCCTGTGCTTGATGAATGGATGAAACAGCCTGTCATCCCGCCTATCAACTCCTATGTTAGCGATATCTACAAAAAAGGATTATTGCTTGGCAACAACCCGTATGCCTTTTCCATTTTTGGCGATTGCCAAAGCAGGCCCGACGAATTCTTTGGCATATTCGAAACCGATCAGTTGACCTTCAATAGCCTTCCCCAAAATTTGCAACAGACGGTCATAAACTTTACCGGTTCCTTCAATCGCGAGAGTTCCACCTCACAGGATGGCACCACCCCCGGCGGATTACTTTGGCCTGAATGGCATCGCGGCGAATATGGATGCAGTCTTACAGAGACACCCGTGACCTGTGAACTGCGAACTCAGCGTCCATCATTTGTACTCATTCAGATCGGTACACATTTCGAATCCCGCAATACAGAATACCTGCGCGCGATCATCTCCCAATTGCTGGACGCAGGCGTTGTCCCGATACTAGCCACCAAAGCGGATAACCGCGAACTCGACAACCGCATTAACCGTGACATGTATTTGCTTGCCACCGAATTTAATCTTCCACTCTGGAATTTTTGGGCGGCGTTATCCGGCCTCCCCGACCGTGGACTTTATGTCAAAGAAGGGCGAGAAGATCAAGGAGCAGTTTATCTAAATACAGCGGCATCCGAGATTCACCGCATGACCGGCCTCGTCATGCTGAATGCCGTCTGGCGCGCTGCATCAGGGAATTAAAAAAATTTATCCGCTTTTCAACATCGCCACAGTCACGCCTTCACCACCTTCAGTGCTTCCACCTTCTTCAAACGATTTAATATATTCATGACCGCGCAGTGCTTCGCGTACTGCCTGCCTTAACCTGCCAGTCCCTTTCCCGTGAATGATTCGCACAAAAGGTAATCCCGAAAGGAACGCCTGTTCCAGATATCTTTCCATTTTATCGAGCGCATCCTCCGCCATCAATCCGCGCAAATCCACCTCCATACCAGGGGATTTTTTTACTTCAACATTGCTTTGACGCGAAACCTGTCGAAGAGTCGAAGGTCCAAGGTTTTTTGAATTTTGACTTTCGACCTTTGACTCTGATACCCTCGCCAGATCAAATAACCTCGCCCGCAGACGGATCGTCCCGATCTGCACCTCCGCATCCGACTCACCCAAAGCTGTCACAACACCCTCAGCATTCAGCGTGCTGACAGTGACGCGCTCGCCCAATCTAATTGACGATTGACGATTTGCGATTGACAATTGACCTTCAACCTTTGACCTTTGACGTTCAACAGGGGCTTCCACTTTCTCTTCAATTTTTTCTATCTTCTCTTCAATTAATTTAATAGCCTCAAGCGGTTGTTTTGCTTTCTTCAACTGTTGCTTGAGAGAGTCCATATTTTGCTTGAGCACAGCCACTTCCAACTCACCTTCGGCGCGGGCTCTGGCCAAAGTTTCGCGGCGTTCATCTTCAATTTTCTCGAGTCGCTTTTCAAGGTCATGTGTTTGCGCTTCCAATTTGGCGCGCGCTTTTTCCAGCTTCTCGCGCTCGCGTGAAGTACGGTTACGTTCCTTGCGGATATCATCCAACAGTTTATCAGCGCGCAGATCCAGCGGATTAATTTCCGCTCTGGCTGAGTCAATGATGGATTGCGGCAGACCGAGTTTTTGCGCGATCAACAAAGCGTTGGACCTGCCCGGCAGACCGAGAGTCAGCTTGTAGGTCGGGCGAAGGGTTTTGATGTCAAATTCCAACGAAGCATTGACCACACCATCCGTCCCATGCGCAAAGGTTTTTAATTCAGGATAATGAGTCGCAACCAGCGTCATCGCGCCCACATCCAACAAATGGTTCAGTATCGCCCGCGCGATAGCCGCACCTTCCTGCGGATCTGTGCCTGAACCAAGTTCATCAAAGATAACCAGTGAACGCTCATCAATTTTTTTGATGATGCGAATAATGTTCGTGATGTGCCCGCTGAAAGTAGAAAGCGACTGCTCGATGGATTGCTCGTCGCCAATATCCGCCCAAACCGAATGAAAACATGGCATCTGTGATCCACTTTGGGCGGGGATATGCAAACCGCTTTGCGCCATCACCACCAGCAAACCAACCGTTTTCAATGAAACAGTTTTACCGCCGGTATTCGGGCCAGTGATAACGATCGCGCGCGTGCCGGACGCAGGGTCAATATCAATCGGGACGACATTATTATGGTCAAGCAAAGGATGGCGGGCATCCATTAATTTCAAATCAAAGGTTGATGGTCGAAACTCATCTGATTTTTGACCCTTCGACATGCTCAGGGCATCACTTTTGACTTTTGACAAATCTTGAAGAATCGGCTCACTCGCCTTTAACTCATCGGCGTATTTCGCTTTCGCAAATGCGAGGTCTAATGACGCAAGATTCTCGACACCATATTTTAATTCTGTCGCGTGTTCACCGATCAACGCCGAAACCTGAGCGAGAATTCTGCGTTCTTCATCGCGCTGTGATAATTGCAATTCACGGATCTCGTTATTCGCCTCCACTACTGGAAGTGGTTCAACGAATAAAGTCGCACCGCTGGAGGATTGGTCGTGGATAATAGATTTTATTTTGCCCTTGAATTCCGCGCGCAATGGAATGACATAACGACCATCGCGCATCGTGATGATCGGCTCCTGTAGCATCGAAACCGTTTTTGAATCGGTGACATATTTTTGCAAGCGGGTCATCAGGCGGTCTTGTGCCACGCGCAGATTGCGGCGAATATCTCCAAGTTTTGGCGAAGCAGAATCTAAGATCTCGCCGCGCTCTGAAAGAATACGTGTGATGGAATCCACCAGTCCGTGAGTATCAGGCAATCCAAGCACGATCTGTGTCAGGCGTGGATATTCTTCGGTGCGTTTTTCAAAAGATTTTTTTAGATCACGGCATGAGATCAACGTGGATTTAACATCAAGCAAAGCATGCGGGTCGAGCACACCGCCGCGCGCGGCCAGATCTACTTGCGGACGGATATCATGCGCAGCGCCGACGCCTGTGCTTTCCATCGAAAACAATTTACGCGCCTCGGTTGTCTCTGCGATACGGGCGATAGCCAGCTCGTAGGAAGAGGTCGGCTCAAGCGCGCGCGCGAGATCGATGGAAGCGGAGAAGTCACAGAAGCCGGCCAACTGTCCGAGAATTTTCGGATATTCGAGTACATTGAGAGTCTTGCTATCCATAATGGTGAATTATACTTTGGTCTGAGAGCAAGCTGTCAGACTCCTGAGGAGATGAATATGAAACTAAAAAATAAAGTTGCGATCATCACTGGCGGAACAAGCGGAATTGGAAAAGCCACCGCGTTGTTATTTGCAGAAGAAGGCGCGAATCTCATCGTCACGGGCAGACGCTCAGGGCTGGGAAAAATCGTCGAAGCAGAATGCAGGCAAAAGGGAGTCGAATGCGTGTTTGTCGAAGCGGATCACACGAAGCTGGAAGATTGTCAAAGAGTCGTGGATTTCGCTCTTAAGGAGTTCAATCAGATTGATATTTTGTTTAACAACGCGGGCATCGTCACCAAAGGGACTGCGGATACAACAGCCGAAGATATCTGGCGCGATACGTTTGAGATAAACGTGACTGCGGTCTGGCACATGTGCAAGTTGGTGATTCCCCAAATGAAGAAGCAAGGCAAAGGTGTGATCGTGAACAACGGCTCTGATTGGTCTGTGGTTGCGGGCAAGAATGCGTTCCCATATATCATGAGCAAGGGCGCGGTCGGCATGATGACAAAAGCCATGGCGATTGATTATGCGCGTGAGGGAATCCGCGTGAACGCGGTTTGCCCCGGTGATACGTTTGTGGAGCGATGGGTCGAGAAAGGATATTTCGAAGGCTCAGATCCGGTGACAGTTGAAGAAGCGATAAAGGAATCAAGCGAATATATTCCAATGGGCAGATTTGGAAAACCTGAAGAGATCGCCAATGCTGTTTTATTTTTAGCTTCAGATGATTCAACTTTTGTGACGGGTCATTTACTTTTGGTGGATGGCGGCAATACCGCGCAATGAATTGCGGTTTTATAGTTATAAAAATGAAAGAGAGCGCATTGTGGTAGACACAACCCAACTTACAGATATAAAGCGTAAACGGAAATTCTTGTTCGCAGAAATTCTCGCCTTTTTACTGATCAGCGTACAGCTTGCGTTGTATGTTTTTATGTGGCTTCATCTGCTTAGAGATCCATCAATTAAAGGTATGGATTTTATTAGTTTTTACACTGCAGGAAGGATTGCGCGTCAAAGTAATTATCATCTGTTATTTGATCTCGATACTCAACGTACAGTTCAAACTTCAATTCTTACTACGGATATTTTTGCAGGCGGGGTGAATCTCTCCCAGCATCCTCCTTATATTGCTCCCTTGCTATCTTTGCTCGCAATTGATGATTTCGTTCATTCCTATATTTTATGGACACTTGTACGTCTGGTTGTCATGGTAGCCTGTGGTGAATTAATACGTCATTTTCTAATCCACTCAGGCTGGGATTCGTTCTCTGCACTATTAGGGACGCTTGGCTCTCTTTGCTTCTTTCCATTCTTTCTAGGATTATTAGGCGGACAGGATACAGCCTTTATTATGCTTGGTTTGCTACTTTGGATGTTCGGTATGTTGGAAGTAAATGAAATTCGTGCGGGGTTTGGTCTTGCACTCGCGAGTCTGTCTCCATTGGTGGCCGGTGCATTAGGCCTTCCTTTATTGGCAACGGGTAGAAAAGCCAGTATATGGTTTATTCTAGCAATGCTCTTGTTAGTTTTGTACAGTCTGTCTTTAATAGGTTTTCAGGGGGGCAAAGACTTTATAGGTTTACTGCATCTCAGTTCACAAGGTGAAGGCCTTGGACTTAATCAGCCTGCCATGTATAACCTGCTTGGGTTCCTCTTGCGGAATTTTCCCGATTTGAGTAAGCAGGTTTCAAGACTGATCTCTTGGGGAGCATTTATCACTTCTATTACTTTTATTATATTTTGGTGGAACAAGCGGAAAAATTTGCGAGTAGAACACCTTGGCATCGCGGTTGTTCTGAATATATTTACTTTGCCACACTTGCACGCTCATGGTTTGAGCTACCTGCTCCTACCGCTCTTGGGTATGGTCACGATATTATATAAACGCGGTTTCAAAACATCCGCCCTGATCCTGATTCCAGTCATATCGACGATACTATTGTTTTCTGCTTTTATGATATCAAGCATAAATTACGCATTATATTATCTACTGATGTCTGTATTATTCGGAGGGTTATGGATTAGTTTGAGAAATTCGTGTTAATAATAAATACGGTTTGATACCGCTTTATAGTATGTTTATCGTCTAAATTTCCACTAAGGAAAAGGAGAACGACATGATCGTTGCATCAGATCTAATGGGAACATTGACCACCGGCTCGCCATTCATTGGTTTGGTGGATTGGGTGAAACACAACCAGAGCAAAGTCCGCGCGAACCTTTATATGACAGCCATTACGCCTTCTTTTTTGCTTGCAAAATACGGGGCGATTGACTGGCAGACTTGGGGGCAAAAATTAATGGTGGACAGCCTGGCATATATCAAGGATGCAGATCCTGAAAAACTAGCGCACGCTTCAGAATGGGTTGTAGAACATAATTTATGGAAGAAACGCCGCGAGGATGTAGTAGCGCGACTTGTCAAGCACCGGGAAGAAGGCGCGAAGGTTTATATTGCCAGCAGTGTCATCGAGCCGTTCATTGAACCATTTGCAAAAAGGATCGGCGCACAGGTGATCGGCACTCCGACAGAGATTGTCAACGGGCGCGTCAAATTGGTCGGCGGGTTAATGGCAAATGAAAGAAAGATCGAGCAGGTTTTAAGTCGCCTGGGCGTGGATCGCGTGGATGTGGCTTACGGCGACACGATCTTGGATGTCCCTTTGCTTGAACATGCCGATCATCCCGTGGCGGTCTATCCCGATGCAAAGTTGAAAATTTATGCACAAAACAAAGGTTGGGAGATTCTTGGTGATACGCCGAAGATCGGATAAAAAATAAAAAGGTGATCAGGTGATTAGTAAAAAGGTCTCGAAGGAAAATTTCTTCAAGACCTTTTCTTTTTACTTATCACCTTACTTTTACCCCGTATTTCTCAACCCCGAAGCAATTCCATTAATGGTGATCGCCATCACTTCATGCAACGACTCTGCTTCAGAGCCGTCTTGATCGGATAACGCGCGCAGGCGGCGGAGTGTTTCCACCTGAATGTAATTCAATGGATCAACATAGGGATTGCGAAGTTGGACAGCTTGGCGGGTGGCAGGTTCAAGCTCCAGCAGAGTCAAATGCCCACTGATGGAAAGAACAGCTTCACGCGTCCGTTCATATTCGCCGCGGATCGAGGAGAAAATTTCATTCGCAAGTTTCCTGTCTGGAACCAGATCCACATATAGGGCCGAGATATCCATATCCGCTTTGAGCAGGGACATTTCTGTGTTGGTGAGCAGTGTTTTGAAGAACGGCCAACTCGCGTACATTTCACGCAATAACCCTTGATCTGAAATGGCGGCGAGACCAGACCCGAGGCTGTACCAACCCGGTAAATTGAAACGGCTTTGCATCCACGAGAAAACCCACGGGATGGCGCGAATTTGATTGACCGCACCGGTTTGCGAACGCGCCGACGGGCGCGAGCCGATCTGCAAATGTTTGATCTGATCCAACGGCGTGGCCGATTGCCAGAATTCAATGAAGCCCGGCGTTTCATAAACCAGCGCGCGATAGGCACGTTGGGCAACCGCAGACATTTGAGTCATTGCGGCGCGCCACTCTTTAGAAACCGGCTGATGCAAAAGCGGCGCCGAAGCCAGGATAACCGCACTGGCGATCTGTTCAAGGTGACGATGAGCCAGCCCAGGATTGGAATAACGCAAGGCGATGATCTCACCCTGCTCGGTCAGACGAAAACGCCCATTGATACTGCCAGCCGGCTGGGCGCGGATGGCGCTGTTGGCAGGTCCGCCGCCGCGCGCGATGGTTCCCCCACGGCCATGGAAAATAGTTAGCTTGAGATTATGTTTTTGCGCAACACGAGTGATCTCCTCTTGCGCTTCATACAATGACCAGTTCGCCATCAGATAGCCACCGTCTTTGTTGCTGTCGGAGTAGCCGATCATCACCATTTGTTCATTATTGTGTAATGTGAGATGCTCGCGATAGATCTCCGACGTGAAGAGCGACTCAAGAATTCGCGGCGCATCTTTCAGGTCAGGGACGGATTCGAAGAGCGGCGTGATCTGCGGGATGGTTTTGCATCCAGCCCATTTCGCCAAAATCAACACAGTCAATACGTCGGATGCGGCGTGCGTCATCGAGATAATGATGGGGCCGAGAAGTTCGCTTCCATAAACTTCGTACGTACGCCCGATGAGTTGGAACAGTGACCAGGTCTCGGCAGTGGTGGCTGTTACGCCCGGATGATTGGAAAGTTGTGGAGTTGGTTCCTTCAACAAACGCGCGAGCAAGTCAGCTCTAGAATCGGGCGGTAGATTCTCAAAATCAGATTCGATATTCAACGCACGCAGGATCTCACTTAATGCGGCATTGAAGCTGCTTGAGTCTTCTCTGATATCCAATCGGGCGGCTTGCAGGCCAAAGATCTTTAACTTACGGCGGACATCCTGTAGGTCATCCAACGCGAGTCTTTCTGGTATGGCAGACGCAATGATCTCCAGAGGCTGCGCGAGATCATCCAGCTGCAAGCGGGCCCGATGTGAATAGCGCTGTAATAAATGTGACTTCATATCTTCACGCGAGGCTTCAGCCAGATCAGATGCAAGCAAAGACAGCACAAGCCGATACGGCTCTGTGACATAGCGTTCTTCAATGTACGCGATGTGCGGCGGGAACGGCCTGCGCTTTTCGATCCAATCCATTAAAATTTTCGGCGGCGGGATGCGGTTGGAACTCACGCTCAATTGGCGCGCCAGTTCCTGAAAACTCTTACGGTGATTCTCAACGGCCAGGCCGCGATGGAGACGCAAAGTTTCCGCGGTCACTTCCGAAGTGACGTTGGGATTACCGTCGCGGTCACCGCCGATCCACGAGGCAAGTTTGAACCACCCATCGGGCGCATGCAGACCGGGGTAACAACGATCAAGAGCTTTTTCCAAATCATCATAAATTACGGGAATGGTATTCCAGAAAAACGAGTCGACGAAATACAATCCTGTTTTCACTTCATCGGCAACGGATAATTTCGCGGCGCGGGAGCGGTCTGTCAGCCACAGGACGGAAATCTCATTGCGTAAAGATTGGATTGCATCTTCCTGTTCGCGCAAAGAGAGCGTGCCTGAGTCTATCTGTGTGATGATTTCCGTGATGCGCTCCATTTTGGAAAGAACAGTTCGACGGCGTGCTTCGGTCGGATGGGCGGTCAGAACCAACTCAATGGATAAATTCCCGAGCAGGTCTTCCATTTGCTCACGGCTGATGCCGCGCTCTTTGAGAGTTGCGATGGCATTGCCAATGGATTCGGAAATAGACTCGGGATATTCTTCATCTTCATGACGGCGCAGTATTTGAACGCGCTGATTCTCCTCGGCGCGATTGACCAGATCAAAGTAAGCGGTGAATGACGCAGCCACCGCCCGCGCCTCCTCGGTTTTCAGTGATGAAACTTCCCTTTGCAGATTCGCCGCTGAAAGCAGGTCACCGCTGCGACGTGATTTTGCCAGCGCGCGAATGCGTTCCTCGATCTCAAAGATCAGCGGCGATTCGAGTTCCGAGATGACCTGTCCCAGCAGACCGCCGAGCAGGTGAATGGTTTGCGAAATATCCATAAGATTTAATGAAGTATATCAAATCGAAAGATACTATATTAGCTCGCAAGTGTATAATCAAATTATGCGCCTAATTTATTAATAGGAGAAAATAACCCGTGACCTTCCAACTCGTTTACTACTCACAGCAAGACCCGAAATGGAAACAGGAAATCCTCGGATTTGGCGACCCGGGTGACACCATTGGATATGTCGGCTGCGCGCTAACAAGCACGGCCATGTTGATCAGCGGACATGGGCTTATAGAAACACCCAAGAGCCTGAATGAAAAAATGAAGAACGTGAACGGTTTTGCAAGCGCCGGAATTCGCTGGGGCGCAGTCAGCCAAATTTATCCACAAGTCAATATTAAAAGCAATATCTCCTGCCAAAATACGGACGCGCCGCTCGGCATCATTGACGCATCCATCGCAGCGGGCCAGCCTGTCATCGTGATGGTCGATAGCACTCCCGCAGCAGGCCTTTCCACGCATTGGGTCGTCCTGTACGCAAAGGAAGGCAATGACTATCTCATGCTCGACCCGTGGCCCTATCAAACCGACATCGCCAAAAAAACCTATCTCATGCCGCGCTATAGTCAGGGCAATACGCTCAAGCGCTCCATTATGCATGTCATCATATACGAATGTTTTGGAGCAAGCGGAGGGATCGTTCAACCGGGATCATCCACAACGACAACTGCTCCTATTACACAGTCAACAAGCAGTTCCTCCGCCCGTGTCAAAGCGGAAGTGGCCGCAGGCTTGAATATCCGCTCAAGTGTTGACACATCCAGCATGAGCAATATTGTTGTCACTGCACCTGCGGGTTCAATCTTGACGCTCGTGGAAGTCGATGGCGCTTCAAAAATTGGTGCAGTCAATCAATGGGTGCGTGTGCGTGATGACAAAGGTCACGAAGGCTTTGCCGCCGCTTGGTATCTAGAACAAGCTCAAGCATCAGCGCCTGCACCGGTAACGGCACCAACTCCAAGTCAAGTAACAGAAGCGCCCTCGCCTTCCACCCCGGCCGCATCCACTCCTGTACCCGAAACGCCAAAATTGACCGTCACTGTTAAAACTGCCGGCGCAAAGATTTATAAAACGGCATCGACAGCAAGTGTAGTTCTATCTACCGAGAAACGAGGCGCACGTCTTTCCGTGACAGAAAAGGCAGATACAGCTGCAGCAAAAATTGGCAAGGCCGGCACTTGGCTGAACGTGAAAAGCACGAACGGCAAACGCGGCTTTGTGGATGGTGGATCGGTGAAATCGTAATGAAGTTCAGCACCCGAGCAATCAATTTGATAAGCCCAACCAAGCGAAAACAGACTTGAAAACAAACACTGAAAGATTAAATATTTTGATCATGGGCTTTGGGCTGTTACTTGGCGCATATGCGCGTTTTTTACCAACGATGATGGTCGGCTTTCCTGTTTCTGATGGCGGATTGTTTTACGAAATGGTAAAAGCGCTGCAATCCAATCACTATGTTTTGCCAGCATTCGTGGAATACAACGGTATTTCAATTCCCTTTGCCTACCCGCCCTTGGGATTTTATATCGCCGGTCTGACCTCTGACATTTTTCATGTATCACTGCTGGAAGTATTCCGCTGGATGCCTGCCGCGGGAAGTGTTATCTTTTCCATCGTTTTTTTTCCCATGGCGGCATCCATCTTAAGATCAACTTTGAAAGGCAGCCTTGCAACAGTTTTTTTCGCTCTCATGCCGCGTTCCATATCGTTTTACATCATGGGCGGAGGCATCACGCGTGTACTGGGGACTTTTTTCCTGCTGCTTAGTTTGTTTAGCGCGCATAAATTATTTACGACTCGCTCAAAAAAATATATTTGGCTCACGATCTTGTTTGGAAGCGGAGTCGTTTTAAGTCATCCCGAGGCGGCGCTGCATACTGTATTCCTGTGCATGATTCTTTGGATATTCTTTGGAAGATCGAAGGATGGAATAAAAAATGCGTTGCTGGCTGCTGCAGGGGTGATCGTATTGACAGCGCCTTTTTTCTTCGTTGTGATCTCCCGCCATGGATTACAGCCATATATCAGCGCGGCACAGACAGGTTTCCAATCATCGCTGGCATGGCTGGCCATTATCACGGGCTCCTTCTCCGATGAAAAATTTGTAACATTGATCTCGGCATTGGCTTTGCTGGGACTTGTCATATCACTTGTAAGACGGGATTTTTTATTGGTCACGCTGCTATTCGTTCCAGCGTTTGTAGACCCCCGCAGCGCGGCTACGATATCACTCATTTCCTGGGTGATGCTGGCTTCAATTGGCTTTGTCGATATTATTGTCCCGGGTCTATATGCTTTACAAAACAAATTACAGATCATTCAAGATATTGAAATTAATTGGTCGGACTATTTCATCAAGACTCCCGCAATAAAATTTGCGCTGACGGGTCTGATCTTTTATGCTTTTTTCGGTACGGTGCTTTCAGATCAGGTATATCCCAAAGTAAGTCTCACGCCATCCGACCGCGGCGCAATGGAGTGGGTTTCGAATAACATTCCCCCCCAGAGTTACTTTATTATTCTAACTGGTGAAACAGAAACTTTCGCAGATGCTGTCTCAGAGTGGTTCCCCGTTCTCGCAAACAGCGCAAGTCTTGCTACGGTTCAGGGTTATGAATGGCTTCCTGACAAAGTCTTTCAAACAAAAATGGATGAGTATTATGCGCTTCAACCGTGCATGAACAAAACATACCAGTGCGTTGAACATTGGGCGATGAAAACGAAGAATCAATTTGATTATCTTTTAATTTCTCAAGATGGCCTGTCGAAAAATAAAAATACGGCCTTGCAAAACCCCCTCTTAACCTCGCTTCTGGAAACTGCCTCCTATCAAATGATTTATCAGGAAGCAGATGTTGCAATTTTCAAAGTTGAACCCTAACCCGCATTCAACGCTTTCACGAACACGTCCACCATTTTTTGGATATTGATCTCTTCCGAAACAATTCGAAAAGACTCCATTCCCATCTTTCGTAAACGAGCCATATCCGATAGTGCGTTTTTCATTGTGGATACAAGCACGCCATAATCATCAGCGTTGATCTGCCAGCCATTTCCCTCGCGGACCAGGTCATCCTGCGTACCATCACCTTTTGCCACAATGACTGGAAGTCCATAGCTCATTGCTTCCTGGACGGCAAGTCCCCCGGTTCCAGGCAGGACAAATAAATCTGCTTCTGCGAAATAGGGTTTTACCTCAGCCCCATGTTTTTCCCCAATAAAATTTGCGGCGGGATACACATCTTTGGCAAGCAACTCTAACGCCGCGCGCTCAGGTCCATCCCCGACGATGACCAGGCGCGGTTTTGATTCCATTTCAGCGCAGGCGCGCAATAATGAATCGATCCGCTTTCGAGCTTGCAATCTTCCGACGAACAAGATGGTTGGTGGAAGGTTGAAAGTGGAAGGTCGGGGATCTAAGGTCGGCGCGGGCGAAACTGAGTTATGCGCCACAAATATTTTTTCGCGTGGAAAACCGAGGCCAGCATACTCCTGCGCGCCGCGTTGACTGTACGCGATCAGTGTATCGAATTGACTTAGGAAGGAAGACCAGCCCTGCTTTCGCAATCCATTCACACGCGGCACACCCAATCCCCAGCCGACGGTTTTTCGTCCGCGCGTGTGCATCCACTTGACTGCAGAGGATGTGGAAATATTGCGCGGATTCGCTTCCACGATCAACGAGTCAGGATTCCATTCTTCGAGCCAGTTGATCAATCCCTTTTGATGGCAAAGATAAAATGCGCCGCCAAATAAATGGAGATTATCCGCTTGTCTCAATTCTGCAATTTGCGTTTTTCCACTGGAGATCATTTCAATGGGACGGGGTAAACCAGCAAATAAACTCATGCCATTTTCACAAGACCCTGCCAACAGGTCAAAGAAAGGAACACGATAACCTGGAAGCACTCGCTGCTGTAAAGCAAGTCGACCTGAATAGCGGCTCATGGACATCCGCCTGTCGACTTACTAAAAACTATAGAATCTTCATCATGATATTTCTCGCACCAGTGGACTGAGTTTTTCATCGCAGATATCAGCAACGGTTCACCGTCAGTGGATAGCATCACGAGTTGAATTTTTTCATCATCGAGCAGTTGATCCCACTTCGGGGACGCATTCGCGATCAAAATATATTTTTCCCATTGTTCCGTTGGATATAACTCAAAGCGCGTATCGATCCAGACTGGGCGGGAAGGCAGGCCGAAGATGAGATAACTTGAATAACTAAAATCGCTCCACAGCGGGCCTGCGAGTTCGGGATGTGCTGCAAGCCATTTTACAGCTTCAATCGGATTCGCATTATCATATGCTTTTGGCGCGTCAGGCCACCACGTGTCACGAAAACCTGGCATAAGCAAAAATGGAATCAAGAGTAAGAGACAAGCCGCGAAGATATTGATGACTGGCTTTTCGTTTTCAACTGGACTCTCCAAATAACGCGCATCCCATTCCGCGAGCAAACTGGCTGTAAGGATCACCATAATAAACAGGAACCAGATCACATAACGAATTCCAAGAAGCGCGAGCCAGCCAAAAAATATAAAATTGACCCATTCGAGTAAAGTCAACTTGCGCGGTGAGCTTGCGGCCACCGGAGCAAAGATCAGCAGCCAAGCAAAAAATAAATTCGCCTGCCAGCCGCGGTTGACCATCGGCATCCATTCCACGCTGAACATTTGATTCGACGGCGCGCTGAGCATATCTTTCACATATCCAAGCACATAGATTCCGTGCGGATTAATAAAAAGAGTGAGCGCCGAAATACCCAGCGCGAGTGCAAGCTGCTTTTTATCCCCTTTACCAAACAGGAACGCGAACGCGCCAAGAATAAATAACAATGGAAATGATCCATGCAAATTGACCCACAGCATGGAAAGAATTGGCAATAACCATAATCCGCGTTTTTCAGCTTGGGACCATTTTGAGAGTATGAGTAAAACCAAAACAAAAATCGGATAAATAAATAATTGCGGACGAAATGACCAATTTCCGCTGCCCACCAATGCCGCCAGTAATGTCAGCAAACTCGCCAAACGCGGACCCGCACCCGCGCTTCGTAACAAGCCCCAAAGTAAAGTATATGTGATTGCGATCACCACCGCGCGCAGAAAAAACGTCAGCGTTAAACCGCCAGCCTGATATGTTTTCCAAAATATCAAAGCTGCCAGCCATGATTGATAAAAGAACGGCGTGCCTGCCCGAGTAAAGCTATAAGTATCTATGGTTGGAACAGAACCTGTATGAGTCACATCCTGGCCGAGCCGCAGATACCACCAGTAATCCTGTGGAGAGAGCGGCAGCAGCAAAGCCAGACTCAACAGAATCAATAATGCAATACTCAGCCAGAGAATATCAACACTGTTGAATGAACGAAGTATTTTATTTTTCAAGGCTGCACATGCGGCGCGGCATACGCGGGTGATTTATGCACATGCACAACTTTCCACTTGCCGCTCAATTTAACCATCACACGGCTTTCATTATGCGCGGCGGTTTTCACTCCTTCGGGTACTAGCGTACTGATGAGCAGCGTGTAACTTGCAATCGCTGTATCACCGTAGCGTTGGATCAATAAATTTGACAGATCA
>CAIWRB010000314.1 GCA_903914955.1 uncultured Chloroflexota bacterium
ACAAGTGGCGATTGAAACGCAGCGGACTATTTATCGCGTTAAATACGACCTTTTGGATGAATATCTGCGCCACCAACTCATGTCGCCCGACGTTAAAATGCTTCTTGCGTAAGTCCTAAAAATCAATGTTTTTACCAAACGGTAAAATTGAGATGGCATACAAGTCTGATAAGGTGTTCAATAAGAAGTTAAGTTATTAATCAGCTACACCGCCCAATAAAGCGTCCTAAGAAACCGATTCTCGCCTAAAAGCGCCCTTTTCGTGATTTTAATGCCAGCTCCTAAACCAAAAAAAGACATCAGGACAGAATGGCACGGCTAACCAGGGTACTACAGCTTCCTAAACGGGGTCGCTATAGCCTTAAAAACAAGACCTTACGCTGCCAATGCTAAAATCGTCACGCCGCATGCCAGAGTCCTCAGCGGGAAACCTTACGAAAAGGTCATCTCCATTGCGGTGTACAGGCTTGAGCCATTCAGTCTATAATTATTATAGGCCAACACGATCAATCAGAACAGTTTCTTTGCGCGAAAATGTTGGCGAGAGCCGATCATATTTGAGTACTCAGGACACACACGTGTCCTTTTGGGAAAATGATCGCTCTCCTGCGATCTCGATTGGGTGCATCCGACTGGATATTCGGCCAGATCAGCTCCGGTTTCAAGGCCAGCGGTTCAGCTTCGCTTGCTATTGTCAAGTTTCAGTATAATTATTTGGGTGGCACGATGGTATAGCAAAATCATAGGACAAAATTATGACTACTTCAGCAACATTGCAGAAGCGACAAGACTTGTTGGGTTTCATTGAGCGCAATCTTAAACCCGAGCCCGCGATAGAGGCTATCGTTGGGATCGGTAGTATTGCCAGTGGGTTAGCCCGGCCAGATTCCGACATTGACGCCATCGTCTTCCTTGATCCATTTAACTGGTATATCACTCCGGCTGAATTCAATTGGTATCCGGTAGATAATACATTTCATAGCATATTCGCCCCAACACCTATCGAAGAGAAATGGATGCAGTTTGATTTTGCCCGTCTCAATCTCGCCCAGTGGGCGGATGCATCCTTTGGATGGCCTGAGGGGCGTTGCGCGGAATTACAAGAAGGCTGGCTGGCTTTTGATCGGTCCGGCAAAGTTGCCGAGTTGATAAAAACACGCACAACTTATACTGATGCCGTGCGAACGGCAAAGTTGGATGAGGCGATCACGTGGCTGGATCAGCATTTATCGGATGATGGCCCACAAGTTCGTTGGGATAGTCTTGGTCCGGTGATCGCGTATGACCGGCTGCAGGCTGCGTATGAGTATTTGGTTCAAGCTTTATTTGCCTATAACCGTTGCTGGCGCCCCTGGCGAAACCGGGAGATGTCCTCTTTACTGGCGTTATCCTGGCTGCCGGAAAATTTCTCTACGAGAATCCCACTTTAGTTTCCGCTAACTGATCAGATAAAAAGCCGAGGTAATGGGTTCAAAACATGGTAATCTTGTTTTGCAAAAGACAAAATCCTGTGAGGAACCCATTAC
>CAIWRB010000315.1 GCA_903914955.1 uncultured Chloroflexota bacterium
GCCTTCCTGCATAAAAAAGGGCGGATAACCCAATTACCAAATTTCAACCAGATTGCTGTTAGTGTCACCAAAGTCACAGACCAACAATTTGCCTTGCAGGGAAATCATGTTTCTTCAATGCAAGTCAAGGCTGACATTGAATTTGTCCAAAACTGCGTCATACACCGACTGCCAGATTTGCTCCGCCTTGGATTTTTCGAAGAGCAGCATGTCGGGCGGCGCGTTGACGGTCCAAGGGGAGACCGTCACGACTTTTTCCGTCACTTTTGGTTTGGAAGAAGAACGTGACCAGTGAATATCACGCCTTGCTATTCATCAAGAAGGAGAATCGCTAGATGAAGAATAAAAAAGGATATTCTATAGGATTCGCCACGCAACGAAGCAGGGTGATTGTCCGGGGTATGATTGCATTCATCATCCTGCTCTTTATGGCAAACCTGAGCGCTATCATTGATGCAATTTTACATCCTGAAATTGAATACTTCGATTCTGAACACATTGTCGTCGGCGCGTCATCAGCGTTCGTTGTCGGAATAATGATAGCAATAATAATAGTCTATATCGTGCGTATTGAAAAAATGCTCCGGGATAACAAACAAGCCGACGAATCTTTGCGTGCGAGCGAAGAGCGTTATCGTAGCCTGTTCCAACAAGCCAGTGACGGTATCTTCTATCTATCCGCCGACGGTAAAGTTTTAGCGGTCAACGAGTCATTCGCCAGAATGCACGGCTACAGCGTGGAAGAAATACAGGGCATGAATTTACAAGACCTGGATACTCCTGAAAACGCACAAGAGATACCCGAAAGAATGCGGCTCGTCATGGCAGGGGAAGTCATTGAGTTTGAGACGGAACATTACCACAAAGACGGTCATGTTTTTTCGCTGGCAGTGTCAACGGGGGCGATTTCTGTCGGTAGCGAACAACTCATTCAGGCATTTCACCGCGACATCACCGAGCGCAAGCAGGCGGAAGAGAAACTGCAAAAATCCGAGGCAAATATCAGGGCGATTTTTGCGAATAGCGCCCAGTCCTTCATGCTAATTGATCTTGATCGTAAGATTCAATCTTTCAACCAGGTTGCAAATGAGCGGGCAGTGAAAACTTTTGGAAAAGAGATCCGTCAAGGCGATTCAATATATGAAATGGTCATACCGCGAGACCGCGAAGATTTTGACCGTGATTTTCAGTGCGCGCTGACCGGTGAATTGGTACAAACCGAAAAAAGTTTTAAAGTGGGCGCCGATGAACTTTACTACGAGTTTCACTACGCGCCGGTGCGCATGGATGGGGAGCAGGTATCTGGCGTATTCCTTAGCATCACGGATGCCACCGAGCGCAAGCAGGCGGAAGAGGAGTTGCGAAAGCTTTCGCGCGCCATCGAACAAAGCCAGGTCTCTGTAGTGATCACTGATCTTGCGGGAGCGATTGAATACGTTAACCCCAAGTTCGTTGAGGTAACCGGGTACCAGGTGGAGGAAGTATTGGGCAAAAACCCGCGTATCTTAAAGTACATCGGCAAGTCGTCCGAGGAATATCAAATATTATGGGAGACGATTTTAGCGGGGAGAGAATGGCGCGGCATATTTCATAACCGCAAGAAAAACAATGAGCCGTTTTGGGAATCAACCATTATCTCGCCTATTCTGAATGAACACGGCAAAGTTACGCACTTTGTCGCTGTGAAAGAAGATATTACCGAGCGCAAGCAGGCGGAAGATGCCCTAAAAAGCGCCAACGAACAATTGAATTTACGCATCCTTGAAGTGGAAAACCTCCAGTCAGAACTTCGCGAACAAGCCCTGCACGAGCCGCTAACCGGGTTGTATAACCGCCGCTATCTAAACGAAACCCTGTCACGAGAAATCACGCGAGCAGAACGCGAGAACGATCCATTGAGCGTCATCATGTCAGATATTGACCATTTCAAAATGATCAACGACACATACGGACATTCAGTTGGGGATCAATTTCTGGTAGAGATTGCCAACCTGATGAAAAACCACGCGCGCAGTTCGGATATTGTCTGCCGCTATGGCGGTGAAGAATTTCTGCTGGTATTGCCCAGCACAACGCTGGACGCTGCTGAGAAACGCGCGGAAGAACTCCGTCAAAAGTGCGCGGAGATCATCATCCAGCATGAGGGGAAAGACCTGAAAGTGACAATGTCTTTTGGCGTGGCCACCTATCCCGATCATGGAAAAGAGTCGGAAGAAATCATCACCAAAGCTGATAAAGCCCTGTATTGTGCAAAAGCGCAAGGACGAAATTGCACTGTCATGTTTGAATAAACTAAAGAAAAACATCTGACCCCTTATTATTTTCAAGTAAGTCGAAAAAAGCAGGAAGGTTCATCACCTTCCTGCATGAAATATTCGATGGGCCGATAGCCCAACTACCAGAGCGATACCAGTTTGGAGTTGGTGTCTCCGAAATCGCAGACCAGCAGTCTACCTTGCAAAGAAATCATGTTTCTCGAATGCAAGTCAAGACTGACGCCGAACTTGCTGTATACGGCATCATACACGGTCTGAAAAATGGATTCTCCGTCATCGACAAGCGTCTGTATGTCGGGGATTTCCGCGACTGGCATGACCAAAGCCGCCAATGTTTCATTGCAATGACAACTGATCGAAGATGGTGACCAGAGTTCGGATGGGTATCCGTGCCGCGGACAGACTTCGTACGTCACGACTCTTGGCAGGCTCACTTCCTGTTGATACGCCCAGACGGGCAGGGCGCGCGCGTGTGTTTCATAGATCCACTGCTGAATGAGCGGTTCGTTATCATCCACACAGCCGATCTTGATGGCCGTGTCTGAGACTTCGTACACGACTCCAAACGCGCCGTATCCGAGCAGCTTGCGCTTCTACAAAAGACTTGCCAGCGCGTACGGATCTTTCAAGACGGCGCTCCAGTCAACGGGCGGGGCGGGGATGGAAAGTTCTGTTGCTAAAAATGTGGCGATCATTGAAATACCTCATTCGCATTTCTTTCTTGAGTTACGCTGTGTCGCGTCCGTTGTAACTCAAGAAAGAAAAACTGAAAAATGGATTCAAAACAGCCAAAACCTCGAAAATTGGGCATGATATTCCATATTTTTCTGATGCCTGTCCAGCACAACTCCAGAATAAGGAGTATCCGTCCAACGTAACTTCAGAATGCGGAGATTTCAAAAATACCCGATACCGCAAATCTTGCGCTAAATGTGGGCATCAAAACGCGCCATACTTGGTGAATTCCCAGATATAGCGTGTCCCGTTTTCTTGAGTTACGCTGGATTTCATTCTTTTCTTGAGTTACGCTGGACAGGATGTTCATGAAAATCCCAATCCTTTTTCCTTGAGCGAGCAAAAATTTCCATGGCCAATGATCAGGTGATCCAGAACCTGGATGTCAAGCATCTTGCCTGCCTGGACAAGAGCTCTTGTAACCGCGACATCATCCGGCGAGGGGTCACTAGAGCCACTTGGGTGGTTGTGGGCAATAATGACACATGGAGCATTGCGTTGCAGCGCGGGGCGAAAGACTTCACCCAACCTGATCTGGGATGAGTTCACAGATCCTTTGTATACATCCGCGAAACCAAGCACATTGTTCTTTGAGTTCAACATGACAACGCGCAGATGTTCAACATCAAACGTGCTCATGTCACCGCACAGCGCGGCTGCATCGGCTGGTGATGTGATGGAGGTGCGGTCGATGCTTGTCGTGGATAGTCGGCGTGACAGAGCCAGCGCGGATTTGATGCGCGCGGCGGTCGCCTCGCCAACACCAGAGATGGAGACCAGCTCGACGACCGAGGCTTGAAACAAAAGATGCAGGTCGCCTTTGAAATGTGCGGCGATCGCTTCCGCGATCTCGATCTGTTTGGGACCTCCGACCACCGCGGATAGAAGTTCAAGATTTGTGCAGGCCGTCGGATCGGTCAAGGACCGTTGGACGGGTGTCTCGCGCAGGGCGAGTAGTTTTAGTTTGGGGGGCGTATATGAAACGCCCATGAGTGTTGTTTGCATGAAAGCAGACCTCCGAATGAATTTGGGCAAGCCTGATTGACCTGTCCCACCTGCTCATAAATTGAATTTATATGCAGGCGGCGTAAGTCAATATAAAAAAGAGGAACGCGGGTAGCGTCCCTCTGATGGTTATTTGTGTTTTAGTGAACAGTGGATAGTGGGAATAATAATCTTCTGCGCTTTTGCACTTCATTCAAGCGAAGTGTTCATCCTTTCCTTATCCTCCTCAACACCGATCTGGCCTTATAAAGAAGTACTTGATGCTCGATCTCAGCAAGGACATGCTCAATACGCATGGCGTCAAATAATTCCCGAAGACTGATCTCTTCCGAAAAGAATTCAACTCCGCTGTGTTTGTGATAGCAAATGAAGCGGATCGTTCCTTCGCTGTACATCTGAATTTCGTGGCCGCGCAATCCGCTTTCACTTTCGTTGAAAAGATCGGCAATCGTGTCTTCGTCAGCGAAGCCGCCTTTCTCAATATCTGGCAGATCATCATCTTCGATCAGGGTCATCCAATCGATGCTAGAAAAATAGAAGCGCATCTCCGAACAGGATCTGGCGAAATATTTTGCGCACCGCGCTAGCGCGAGATACCAGGCGATTCTCCATACGACCGATGGCCGTACTTCGAAAGCGCAATGAGTGGGTTCGTCGCTGTACTCGTCATTGGATCGGACGGGAGCGACATAATGTGGGAATTTTATTTGCATGGTTTCATACCTCCATAGTTTGAATTAGATGGACGCGAGACCGCGCCTGTTGTTGTTTGAAAAAATTAGCGAGCGGGGTCATAGACTCCACTCGCTTTCTCGTCAGCTTTTGGTGACGGTATCGAGACGGCAATCCAATTCATAGCGGCCGCTCTTTGCATACCAGATTGCGTACGCGTTTGAGCCAGCCAGGATCACGATCACGATAATAACGAAAGCGTATAACATGCTGCACCTCTCTCAGGGGATTGGGCGATTAGCCCGCAGAGGAAAGAATTTCGCCTGCCGTTGAAAGAGCATTTTGATATGCTCTGCCAAAGGCAGGTTCTGAGAGAGATACAGACATGAAATATGTGGAGCGAAAAAAAAAGACCCCGCTCGCAGGCATCCCGCCTGGAGTTGAACCAGCGCAGTCCCGCATGCTTTCTGCGGGAGTGATTCCTTTCGGGATGAAGGTGAGACGCGCATTTCTGCGCGTCTCGGTGGTGCTGTGAAAAAAACTTAGAAGGCGGGTTCGCCTTCCAGGTCTTCTTCGGGAACTGCCGCGTTTTCGTCGAAAGTGAACGGCTCGATGGACAACGCGAAGATCACCATCTTCTGGTGTTTCACGCCGTCATCTCCGGTCCACTCTTCCATACCCATGCGACCCTTCACGGTGAAGCGGTCCTTATTGTGAACGTCAGCGATGCTCTGCACGAGGGCAGGGATGCTGTCATCCTTCGAGAACGCTTTCACGTCAAAGAAGACCGACGGTTTGTAATCGCCGCTCGTCTTGTCTTTCCCCTGAGAGAGAAAGGCGCGCGCGAACGCGAAGGGATGGCCCGCTTGAGAGACTTTCATCTCGCCAGCGGTGATGGCCATGAGGGTGAAGATGACGTAATTGGACGGGCGGTTCTTGAAACTGGGATTGCTATTGGCAGCCATGATGGCATACCTCCTTTTGGGTTAGTGCGGGTGTTCAGCATCATCCCGCGTTAGCCTGCGTCTGGTGGTTGAGTAGCGTTCTTTGCGTACCGAAACCAGAAGCAAAATATTCCTTCGGGGATCGAACCCGATCGCGCCCGCGTGCGCGGAACAAAATGATCACACCCCTGAAAAATAATTTTTCAGGGGTGTGATGGAAGAAGGCGGATGGCCCATTTATTCGGGTATTTCTTTGTCAGGCTTGCCAACTGGTGAGGCATGAAGTTGCTCGCAATGCGTGCGGACTGCGCAATAATCACAGCGCCACAACTCATCCGTGTCATCAATGATGGGCGGAAGGTCCTCAGATAGCAATACGCGTAGGCGCGTTTTCAGTAGAGCCGATGCAGCTGCGCGGTCGAGTTGAACATCACAGCGTACAACACCTTTCTGTGAAAGATATGCGATCTGACCTCCGCAGAATTTCTCAAGCGCGAGCCCGGACAAGTTGTACTTCTTTGCCAGCATGGCAACATTCTTCTCGATCAGCAGCGCATACAGGTTGACTTGCTCGACATGTGAGGAGCGTGCTTGCGCAGGACGATATACCCGCGAGATTGCGGACGAGCGTGCATTCAGTGGTCCGCAGTTGGGACAGGTCAGGCCATCGTCACCTTTGTACATTTCCAGATCGCAGGCATTGCAGATCGGAACTTTCCGTCCAAAGGGTGGATTGCCAGTGACCTTGTAGTCGGTGATGTACCAGCCGCCTGGTCTCAGCTCGACCAGGTCTGGTGTTCCAACGAGAAGGACAGACATGCCCAGAAGTTTGAACTTCCAGGTCAGTGTCTGTTCTGGGATGCCGCCTTGATATGTTGAGAGCGCAGCGTGATATCCGGAGCCAAACGTCATACGATACATGCCAGAAGGCTTTTCCCAGTATGGGTGTTGTTTCTTCAGGCGATACTGGCGGGGACAGCCCAGTAATTCGGTGGCGGAGAAGCCAACCTCCGCGCCAGCTTTTATTGCGAGTTCGTTGGCGTATTCGGGAGAGCGGACGGAGCTTGCTATATCGTGAATGATGGCAGGCACCATCGGGCAGCCAGGTGCGCCGCGCTGTGCGCAAGCCAGGCATTCTTGAAATGTGACCGGTTCTTCGGTGACTTCACAAAGAAATCCAACCAGACCGATCTGTGTGTTTGTAGTTGTCATAATGGACATACCTCCAGTGTGTGTGTAGAACGACTCTGTCGTTCTTTGCAAACTCGCACGGTTATGCGGATCCGAAAAGAAAGACAGAGATGGATCACCTCTGTCTTTTCAATAGATGGATAACCTATTGAGTCAGGCGCGGAGCCTGATATGTTTCGCCGTCATCTACGACTACACCGTCAATGATGAAAATATCATCATAAATCGTGACGGCCGAGCGGTAGGGAGAAGGCTGGGGCGCCGGTTGTTGATTTGCGTAATTTGGGGAGTGAACCTGTGGCTGATATGAGTCATCATCCGCGTCTTTGAAGGCTGGACTGAAAATATAGGTCACAGCTGGGATCAGCACAAAGAACGCAAGAGCCATCATCAGGGTGATCGGTGAGACGCCCAGGTCATCCAGGTGATGAGCATGGGACATCAACCAGGAGATCGTGCCGAACAAGGCAAGCACGGCTGGAATGGATAACGCACCTTCAATTCTTTTGCGCCGCTCACGGTTCTTTGTGTACTGAGTCAAGATGGATAGACTTCCAAACAGGGTCCCCAAGATTATGATAACGATTGAAGCAAACATAACGCAGACCTCCGAGGTGTGAGATGTGAATCGGCAAAGCCGCTTCTACACACTGGCGTCGAAAGGACGCAGGCATGGAGACGCGGCTTTACGGTTGAGTAATAAAAAAACCAGGCGCTCTGCCCGATCTTTATATCTGCGATATTGTATTTATTGCGTTTAGATTGTTTTCAAAAAAATTTCTTAACATGTGGGGGAAGTCTCCCCACACCCCTCGCTCAGAAAAAAGTTTGCAGAGTAGTGCAAGAGACTGGCGTACTATAAGATGAGGCTCATATGCGTTCCCGCAAGGCGTTTCTCGCTATCAGCAGGCGTGATTCCAATCCCCCCTCATCGAACCGTACATGAGGTTTCCCCTCACCCGGCTCTAGAACAGGTTTCTTCAAACAGCATTCAGTCCGTATCGCACACAACGTTCCCCGTAGTCGGTATAAGCCTTTCTCCTCATACAGGTCTTGCGGAAAATCACACATTCCGCGTCGTCGTTTCCAGTATTCGACATAATGTCGCCATCGTAGCCGCCACCATACGTATCGATATCAGTCGTTTACTTTCATTGCAGCCCGCAGTTTCGACGTGACAAGTTACCCCACCACGCCTAGTTTCAAGCTACCTGATGACAGAATAATTATCAGGACATACTCCTTTCAACATGTTAGATTAGCGACTTCCGACCCACCCATTCAGTGACCAGTGATCAGTAAACAAAAAGGACACGGCGATTATCTGAGTCCTTTTTGTTTCAGATTCTATGGATGAAATTGCCAGGGAATGCACTTCTAAGGATTGAGCAGGATGATCCCGCTTTTAGGCGGCAAGGTAATCTTCGTGACCTCTGAACCGTCATTGAATTTCGGATCATGAACTCCAAGTATCTTTCGGTATGTGCCATTCAGGTCAATAGTTTTTGAAACACCGGAAGGGTTGACCAGTACGATCCCGTTTTGGAAATCACGCCGCCAGACCAATTGTTCGGCAGTCCGATCATTA
>CAIWRB010000316.1 GCA_903914955.1 uncultured Chloroflexota bacterium
AGCAGTCTTTGGACCCGGGTATGGATACCCGCCCCAGCGTCCCGAGCGAACGACTTCAGCGACAGCTTGCACGTCGCGCTCATCCCACACAGGCCACTCGGGATAGGATTCAGTACGACTCTTCGATCCACCTAGGATAGCTAATTCAGACATGTTTTTCTCCTTGTAATAATTCACTAAATGCGGACATCACCTTCGGCGCAATTTCCCTACCGATGGAATTGGTTTCTTCATAATGTTTTCCCGGCTTGAATGGATTCCACGGATACTTAAAATCTTCGACAGGCAAAATATAACCCAGTTCATCGTTTGCCAGACCGATGATGCCCGCCACGTCCGCACCTGCTTCCAGCAATTCGGCTTTGAGTCTCAGCCCAAGCTTTGGCAATAATTCCCCAGGAACAGCAGCCAGCCACAGGCCGCCGATCTTGATCAGATTGACTTCAGTTTCGATCTGTCCTTTTTTGTTACGGAGATCAGGAAGAAGTTTGCGCCAGAAGGCGATCTTGTAAAGCGGGTTGGTCAATTTCACGGCGATCCCTTTTGTTTTCAAACTGAAAGTTTGCGTTTGACCTTTGCCCCCCAGCAACGCCTTCAATCCCTCTTCAGCCAGTTTCTTCCCCATTAATTCTGCTTCTTCAAATGAATGATCTTTGACATCAGGAGTCATCATGCCGCCCAATGCGCCGGAGAAAAAGATACATGGCGCGCCTGTCTGTTTTTCCACTTCGTCACGCAGATAGCCAACATAATCAGAAGTAATATTTGGGTTGTGTTCCCATAATGTTTCAGGATGACATGGAAAATTGAAAAATGTGATCAACGGTCGACCGTCATTGGACATGAATTGAGCGAGAGTCAACTCATCATCGACGATCTGCGGATTGCGTTCGTTCTTCGCCAGACCAGGGACGTGGACGGATGTCGCTTTAATTGAAGCAGGTTTGAGGTCAGATAATGAAGCGAGAATTACATGCGCTATTTTATTTTTAATGGAAGATAAATAATCCTGATCCACGCCGCGGGTTTTGTCGTCGGGTCCCCATAATCCCATGGTGTCGGGACCGTGATGAGTATGAGTTGAGGCGATAATAATTTGTGGATTTAAAACATTAAAGCTCTCGGAGACTTTTAGCAATTCGATCACATCCCGTACATCGGGTCGAAAAAAACCAATGAGGTCGAGTGCCACAAGCACAAAGGTTGTCCCTTCATCTTGAATAGCAAGCGCGCGTGCATACAGGTCGTCATGAATGGTTTGGGCACGGCGGTTATTGCCAAATCCCGCAAGAAAAACAGACTTATCAAGTAATGGGGTGATAATAGTTTGGGCGTATCCAGTTTTCATCTGACGATTTCCTTGGCAGTTTGGATCATTTTTTTACGGACGGCATAGCCGTCAAAGTGTACCTGCTCCATCCCAAGAATGACAGCGCCCACAACTGGCGGGCCATCAAGACGAATGATCTTTGCTTTCGGTAAGTGTTTCATCACAACATCACGCATGGGATCGGTAATGATCTCGCCCGCTTCAAACACACTGCCTGATTGAATGATCTCGACTTCATCATTTTCCATTTCAATTTGGCGCGCCACCGCAACAGCCAGCCAGCCGAGTTCCTGACCCGACCAGTGAATGATCTCGCGCGCAGAAGCATCGCCTTCCTTTGCAACACGAATTACTTCTACTGCTAGAAAAGGAGCGAGATGAAAGTAATCATTTGAAAAACCTTCCATCAGTTCCAATTCATCTTTTGCGCCTGTGTAATCAAGCAACATTTTTGTTAGCGAGGTTGGCGGTGTGCGCTTGATCCATGCATAGTTGACAACTTGAAGCGCTTTCGAAACGATCTCGATTCCGCCACCATACTCTCCAAAGGTGGCGCCGTTGCCAACAATGCGGCCTTCCTTCCCATACTTGTTTCGTCCGCGGCAATTGTTGGATGACCCCGATGTAACGTTCACACCAATTCCGTAGGTAGTACCTGCGAATAATCCATTGGCTCCATCGTTCACCACTTCCACTGGACAGGATAAACCTAACGAGGCGATCGCTTCCAAATGCGGCACACGGTCGGAAAGGAAGTCGTAGCCAGCGACGCCAAATCCCGCACCCGCAATCTGATCAGCGGATATTCCCACCATCGCACGGGCGTCCTCAAACGATATTTTGAGGACGGTTTTCAAGCGATCGTAGCCAATGCCTTGATGGTTTCCACCCCAGGTTTTTCCAAAACCAAGACACGCGCCTGTTTCATCCGAAATCAATGCATGGGTCTTGGAAGAGCCAACATCAATTCCCAGAAAATACTTCATAAACTACCCGCCCTCTTTTTCTCCAAAGTATGTTTGATCTCAGCCAGATATTTTCCATGCAGCGGGTATAGCCAGAGTAGAAAAATGGACAGCAGGAAACCGATTGAGGTTGGGACCGTAAGGAAGATTCGAAAACCCATATCCACAGTAGCAGGCTGCGTTTCCAAAAGTGTGTCGTATCCAAAGGCCGGCATCAAAAACCCGAATACGCTGGAGACGAGCAGACCGCTCAGTGTGATTAGAAAACCGCTCATCCCAAAATACATACCTGCGCGTTGATGACCGGTTTTAACTTCATCTTCATCAACAACTTCGGTCATGATGACATCACCGATCAAGACAAGCCCGCCGAGTCCGATTCCGAGCACAACCGCGGCGGCATATGTGAAGTTGATATTTGGCGAGAAACCCATCGGCACAATTCCCAGGATCATGATGGCATTGGCCAGCATCAACGTGCGGCGTGAGTCGAGTCGGTTCGCGACCAAGTTGCGCCAGGGATACAGGGACAGCATGGCGATGAAAAACGCCCCGCCAAGAACAACCGTGGCCAGGCTTTCATCCACTTTCAGGCTGTACTTCAAGTAGAAGAGAATGCCTGTTTGCAGTGAACCTGTCGCGAAGAAACGCATGGTTTGCGCACCTGCGGCAGTCAGATAACTGCGATTCACAAATGTGGATTTGAGCGCATCCATGAATGGGAAACTAGTGTCGGTCAGTAATTCCTTTCTTTCGAACATAGCCGGATAGCCCGCATAGATCGCAATGACCGAGATGCCCGCGAAGAGCATCGCCATATTATTCCAGCCCATAATATTCGCCAGCATGGGTGGAAGCGCCGCGCCGATGAACAACCCAAGGATCTGAAAAATATTCATCTTCGCCGCAACATCGGTCCGCTCTTCATAGGAGCCGAACATCTCAGGAAGCAGTCCGTAATAGCCAGTGGCAAGCGCGGTATAGAGACCTTCCCAAATAATAATGGCAGTGCCAAAGTAGAGCAACAATCCAGCAGGGTTCGACTTTCCATCATATGGCGCGGTGAAGAGCAATGCAAAAGCCAGAGCGTAGGGCAAACCGCCAAACAAAATGTATGGAAGTCGTCTTCCCCAGCGCGAGCGTGTACGGTCAGATAGAAACCCAAGAGCAGGGTTGTTCAGAGCGTTATAGATCGTATAAAAGAACCAAAATGTGGAGTACCACGCCACGGGCAGGTTTTTGATATCCACGATGTAGAAGGCGATCACCCCCGCAACTGCTTCACCGGGAATGGTGATTCCCAAACTTGAAAGGGAATAAAGCAGGCGTGTTTTTGTGCTGGTGGCAAATTCTTTTGTCATATCAACTCCTCATGGCATTTCTGATTTGGCGATAGCCGATCAACTTGATATCTTCCTGCTCGAAAAATTTCTTCAAATCATCGCTCATGAATGCGTTGTAATCTGCCACGCGCGCCTGCCAGTCGGGGCAGATTCCTCGCAATTCAGGTGTGTCTGTGGATGGATGAAAAATAAAATGTGAAATTCCAATAGGGAGTTCACCTAACAATTCTTTAGCCAGACCGATGTGGTTAGACGGATGCTCAAGCGGCATGGAGAAAAACCCATCTAGCATGGGTATGCCCTGCTCTTCAAGTTGGTGCATGATCGGCTCATATGCCTGCAATTCCTCTGCGCTGACCCCTATCACCTCGATTCCCTTGGCACTCGTGCGCGGCAGCATGTTCGGGAGCAACCGACTCGCAGCAGATTGAATATACGATTGAATGAATAACGGACTCATGATGGTGCCCATATGCGAATCAACATGGGTAACATCAATACCTGCCGCCAAAGCCAGTTCAACTTGCAGATTCACTTCGACGTCAACTGCTTCAGGTTTTGCATTTTGCAGGACAGCCTCATTCCATTGATGAAAATAACCACCTGCGTCCATCAACCCTGATAGTTGATCCCGCGTCGAGACTGGTCCCCACCGGAAATTTTCCCACTCCGAGTTGAGCGTCGCATGAACGCCCATGTCCATGCCGGGATTTTCGCGGCACATCTGCGCCACCGCTGGAAACCACGGACACGGCACCATCACCGCGCCGGATGTAATGGTGCCAAACGACCACAGATCCTTGAATGCCTGCACAGATGCCTGACACATTCCAATGTCATCGGTATGGATGATGACAAGGCGGTCGGTATCGGAATATCCTAATTTTTTTAGAAGAGGGTTTGGCTTCATATTTTATCCAAAGAATTGAGGTAACCATTGCTTGTTGGTCTCGAGCATGTCATCCATGACTTCCTGCACTTTGTCTGCACTTGGTCCAAGCGGATTGGTGAGCAGGGCCTGATACATCGCATTCCTATCGCCATGCACCGCGGCTTCGACTGTCAGTAGTTCGTACATCTTGACTTGAGAAATAAGCCCGAAGCAAGAAGCAGGCAGCGGGTCGGCAGGCAGCGGATGGACTCCCTTGCTGTCCACTTTGGCGGGCATTTCCAAAACCCAATCCGCAGGCCATTCCTTCACCGCTCCATTGTTACGGACGTTTACGACATGCACCTGCCCAAGATCGTTATAATGCGAGTTGATAAGTTGAGTGGCCAGTGTTGAATAATATGCACCTCCGCGTTTCATCAAATCTGCTGGAGGTTCAGTGAGGGTCGGGTCGGCATAATGACGCAGCAGATCCTTTTCGATCTCCATTACCTCCTCGGCTCGTGAAGGCGGCCACTTCTTTTGTTCAGTAAACTTTTTATCGGTGTAATAGAAATATTGCAGATAATAGTTTGGGATCATTCCCAGTGTTTGGATCGTGCGATGATCCCATTCAGGTTCTTCCTCTTTCATGATCTCGGCCACATAAGCGGGAAAAATTTGCGGCCACATCTCTTCCCCATCCACCGTAAAACCATAATGCCATGTAAGATGATTAAGCCCAAGCGTTTTCAATAAGGCATGATCAGATTCGATCTTCGCACCTGTGAATTTTTCAAGTCCTTCCAGTATATCCATCTTGGTTGTGATACCGACATTGCAGACCCCCACTGCAGAAACATCAGGCGCGTACCGATTGAGTGCTTCGGTAACCAGACCCGCAGGATTGGTGAAGTTGGCGAGTAACGCGCCAGATGCGACTTCACGAACATCTTTTGCAATGCTGAGAATAATTGGAATGGTTCGCAACGCCTTCGCCATACCGCCTACACCTGTGGTTTCCTGACCGATCAGCCCATGCCGCAAGCCAAGATATTCATCGCCGCGACGGGCTGGCATCATACCAACGCGTAACTGTGTGGTCACATAGGATGCGCCCGAAATCGCCTCACGTTGATTCCTGCTCAACACAACTTTAAACGGATCGCCTTTTGCTTTGACCATGCGCTGGGCAAAGCCTCCAACCACATTCAGCCGCTCGGGATCAATATCCATTAACCAAAGTTCTGTGATGGGTAGGGTGGCTAACCTTTCCAGAAAACCGTTGACCAATTCGGGTGTATAAGTTGAACCGCCGCCGATGACTGTAATTTTCATAAGTTCACGACCTTTCCAGTTTTGGAACTCCTATAGGCTGCGTCGACGACTTTCATATTCATTAAACCTTCCAAGCCGCCCGGGACAGGGGTTTTATTTTTGCGAATGCACTCTATAAAATACGACATCTGCGCGTGGTACATACTTTGCGGACAATGTTCCTTGCGCGGGAATTTGAATCCTGATTTGACAATATCAAGCTTTTGCATTTTGACATTCGGTAACTCAAGTTGAGTCGGGAACAATTGACCGAATCCCTGCG
>CAIWRB010000317.1 GCA_903914955.1 uncultured Chloroflexota bacterium
AGCAGTCTTTGGACCCGGGTATGGATACCCGCCCCAGCGTCCCGAGCGAACGACTTCAGCGACAGCTTGCACGTCGCGCTCATCCCACACAGGCCACTCGGGATAGGATTCAGTACGACTCTTCGATCCACCTAGGATAGCAAGTTCAGACATGTGAAACTCCTTTTTAAATGATCTGTGCCGGGTTGGGCACAGGTTTTTTTTGTGATATGACCAACGCCAGCCAGGCGACCAGAGTCCCTATGGCGGCGATGATGTAAAGTGGATAGGCTCCCATACGGTCAAAGAGTACGCCGCTCAAGGGTGCGACTGCAAGTGCGATAATACTATTGAGTGTCACATAATATAAAGATAGGATGGTGGCTCCTTGTCCCTTCGGTGCGTTCTCAACCGCATACGCGACTGAGGCAATGGCGTATAAACTGTAATACAGTCCGCTTGCAGCGCGCAGAATAAGCAAACTGGTCATGGTGGGGAAAAAGACGATCCCTAAAAGCGAAACGCCTTCGATCAAAAGGGAAGCCGATAGTATTTTCCCAGCACCATATTTTCGTACCAGGCGGTCTGCCCATAACATAATGGGAAGTTCAAGCAGAGCAGGATAAGTATATGCCCAACCGATCAATTGTTCATTGGCGCCCAGTTGTTTCATATATAGTGTTTCAAATTGATGACGACCAATGTTGGAAAGCCAGAAGATGGTCAATGCAATCGTAAGACCCAGCAACACACGCTCGTTCACCAGCGAACGCACGATCAGGCGCAGGGGTGGACGATGCTCCCTGAATTGCTGAATCAGTTTCGGCTGTGTAGTGATGCGTCCGAGCACGATGATGCAAAGTACATATAATGCCGCATATCCTATAAAGACCGAGACCAACCCGGCGCGGGTCACCATCCAGCCGCCGACAAACGCTGTGATCGCCCAACCAAGCGAGCCCCACAAGCGGATGGAACCGAAGCCTTCTTTTTCGTTCGAGATGCTGAGTGCTTGGGCGTCGGATAAAGGGAAGACCGGTGCACCGATAAATGATTCTGCAGCGATGATCAGCGCCATCCAAACAAAGGCGCTTTGCTGACTGAGCAGTAAAATCAGCAGGCTGGAGCCAAAGAGACAGAATTGCAGAATGCGCCGGGGATTGGAAATATTATCGCTTATGCGGCCGATGAGCGGCGCACTGATCAACGCGACCAGACTGCCAATGGTGGCAAGCCAGCCGATCTGTGTTCCGCTTAATCCCTGTTGGGCATAGAAGAGGGTGATGAATGGAAATATGAATCCACCCGCGCCCGTCCAGAGCAGGTAGTATGTTCGCATGAGCCAGAAGGATTTACGGGAGGTCACTGGGCTTTCTCAAAGAAGGTCGGTAAATTCTGCTGGTTGAGCGCAGACAGTTGAGAACCCAGCATGAAACAAGAATACTTTGCTTATAGAGCGGTCTCGATAAGCCTTCGGCAATCGCCACAGGCTTCCCGACCACCAATTATTTCCACAGCCCCTTATGTTTCTTCACAATCTCATCTTCCCATTTCACCTCATCCGAATTGGGTATCCGCCCCTCCCGTTCCATGACTTCAAAGACTTGTGTCATACCCTGCTCCAACGAAACCTGCGGATGAAACTCAGTCACGTCACGGAACAACTTCTCGGAAGAGTAGTAATCGTCGTAGGCAAACTCATCTTCGAGGATACCCATGTCTGGGGTGTTGAGTCGTTTCAAATCTTCAAATGGCACACCTACAAGTTCAACATCCTTGCCAAGAATCTTGCCAGCAAGATGGTGGTAATCTAACCAGGAGATGTAGCCACGATTGACGGCGTTATAGGTTTGACCAGGCGTGTGTTCCTTGCCGATGACACCGACAAATGCCTGAGCGGCGTCATCCACGTGCAGGTGTTGGTGCAGGGCAAAACCGTCGCCGCAGATGATGACAGGCTTACCCTTTTTGGTACGATCGATCCAAGAGAAATCCCAGCAAATTTGACGAAGCATGCCTTGCATAGGACCATAAGTGGTGGAAGGTTTGATAATGACAACGGGGAATTTCTCCCGATGATGCGCTTCGAGATAGACATGATCTGCGGCCACCTTGTTGCGTGCATAGTCGGTGGTGGGGCGCAGAGGATGAGTCTCCTCAACGGGGAGGTAATCATATTGAATTCCATACGTGCAAGTGGTGGATGTTTGCACGAACCAGCCCACTCCCCGAAATGCACGGACACTTGAAGCGGCATCTTCGGCATCGAAGCAAATCATGTCGATGGCGGCATCGAATTTTTCGGCTTGCATTTTGCGTTCGAAGTCTTCACGGTTGTTGCGGTCGCCTTTAATGACTCGCACGCCTTCGGGTGCTTTCGTGTTTTGCCCACGGTTGAAGAGAACTACTTCATGTCCCTTTGCGAGTAGAAGCCGAACAATGGGCTGACTGATATTACCTGTTCCACCAACGATTCCGATTTTCATAATTTAAATTCCTACATGCAAAGCACTTGTGTTCAATACCTTAATCGGTTCGCCGCGTGCGAAGGATTGTCCCTGCGCCACCTGCTCTGACTTCTTATCGAGCAGCGCCACTCGCCGATTCATGCCTTCGGGATCAAACTGGGTCTCATAGCACCGCACTGCATCGATCTTATCTTCCCAGGTGGAGGAGATATCTGAAATGTAATTCGGTTCACGGGTGTGATAAAAAGCAATACCCTGGATCTCATGCTCCTCGTAAGCCGCATCAACTGTCGGGTCGGTGGATGTGATCTTGGTCAGTCCTGCGAACATGACTGCTTCTGCGGTGGCGAGTCCAGTTTGGATGTGGTCGCGGTGTCCTTCATACGTCAGCCAGGGATCAACGGTGAAAACAAAATCGGGTTGGATCAGGCGGATGTATTTGAGCAGATCGGCGCGCACTGCAAAATAATCGTAATCGCCTGCATCGGGATAACCCAGCCAGTACTGTTCCTTTACGCCGACGATCTTTGCCGCTGCGAATTGGTCACGCTTCAACGCATCGGTTGCGGCTGTATCGGATAACAAAACATCATTGACGCCCATCAAGTCATCGGTGACAGTGAGATAGATCAACTCGGCGCCAAGTTTTGCGAGTTGGGTAAGCGTGCCAGCAACAGCCATGTCGTTGTCGTCATAGTGCGGTTGGACGCATAGGATGCGCCTGGCATTGAAAATATTTGGAATGGGTAATAGAGATTCGATGGCCATTTTATATTCCAACATGCAAAGCACTGGTGTGTAACACCTTGAGGGATTCACCACGTGCAAATGATTGCCCCTGTGCGGCTTGTTGGGATTTTGCATCCAACCCCATGATGAGGCGATCCATGCCCGGGGCATCGAACTGCGCTTTGTAACAGCGCACGGCACCGATCTTGTCTTCCCATGTGGATGTGATATCTGCGATGTAGTTCGGCTCGCGGGTGAAGTACAAGGCGATGCCTTGAATGTCATGCTCCTCGTAAGCCGCATCAACTCCCGGGTCTGAGGAGGCGATCTTGGTCAACCCTGCGAACATGACGGCTTCTGCGGCAGCAAGTCCGGTTTGGATGTGGTCATGATGTCCCTCATACGTGAGCCACGCATCGGGCGCAAAAACAAAATCGGGTTTGAGCATACGGATGTATTTGAGAAAATCGCGGCGCAGATCGAAATAGTTGTATTCACCTGCATCGGGATAGCCGCACCAAAATTGTTCTTTGACACTGACGATCTTGCCCGCAGCAAATTGATCACGCTTCAATGCTGCGGCGGCATCGGCATCGGAGAGCGACGTGTCAACGATGCCCATGAGGTCGTCGGTGGCGGTGAGATAGAAAATCTCCGCGCCGTTCCTGGCGAGCTGAGTGAGGATGCCTGAAGCGGCAATGTCGTTATCATCGTAATGTGGTTGGATGCAGAGGATGCGTTTGGCAGAGAAGATATCGGGGATTGGAAGGATAGTTTCAATTGTCATCTGATCTCCATGTTAGGTATGTTCGGGTGGTCGAGTAGTAGCGATGTTCCTTGTCGCCCGTTACTGTATCTCAACAACCTGACCAAAGCTTTCGGTAGGCGTGGTGATTGCAAAGCGCGCTTCGCCAATAATGTTTTCAGGGCTATTGCCCACCTCACAATTAAAATTTGGCCCGGCTTCAATGCCGCTGAATAATTTTTCCGACATGTTTAGCCTTTGATACCCGTGAAGACCACGCCTTGGGTAAATATCTTTTGGGCGAGGAAGTAAAGAATGACCGGCGGCAGGATCATCACAGCTGAAGCCGCCATAATGTAGTTGGTGTTGACGGCGTACAAAGCATTGAAAGTTTGCAGACCGACGGCTAAAGTCCAATGGTCGGGGCTGTGGAGGTAAATGAGCGGTTCGTAAAAATCATTCCACGCGTAGAGGAAGTGGAAGATCGCCACAGAGACCAGCGCCGGGCGCGCCTGCGGGATGATGATGTACATCAGCGTTTGCAGCGGCGAAGCGCCATCGATCTTGGCGGCTTCATCCAATTCAAGGGGAATGGTCATGAAGAATTGACGAAGCAGAAAAACATCATACGCATTCGCAAAGAATTGCGGAACGATGAGCGGCAACAGAGTATCCACCCAACCTAACTTGTTGAAGAGCACATACGTCGGAATTAAACGCACCTGACTGGGCAACATGATCGTGGAGAGTAATAGAATGAAAAGTATGTTCAGCCATGGCGCGCGAAAGCGGGAAAAACCATAAGCCACCAACGAGCAGGAAAATAACATGCCAGCCATACCGAGGAAGGTAACCAGCAAGGTGTTGAACAACAGTTTATTGAATTTCATTTGCTTTAGCGCTTCGGGGTAATTTTCAAAATGAAATTTTACATGGCGCAATTCTTTTTGGTCTGCGATCACCAATTCATGGGTCTGATCGGGGTTGGTCGGGTCAACGAACCAAGCCTTGCCGCCAGGTCGGAATTTGATCAATGCCATTTGGCTGGTCTTCCCGTCCATGGTGACTTCATAAAGCGGTTCGTCCTGACCATTGATGATGACCGTATCTGCCGCCATGGGGATGAGTGGCGGCGGGCTTTGACGAAGCTGGTCGCGATCCTTCACCGAAGTGGAGAGGAGGTAAAGGAAAGGAATCATGATGATGCCTGCGCCCGCCGCCAGAATGAAAGTAGTGATCGACTTTAAGATCAACGTTTGAGTCTGAATGCCTCTAAAGCGTCTCCGGGCAGGCTTTGTACGTAAAGGTGTTTTTAATGATTCAGTCATTTTATTTACTCTTTAGCTGGCCTTCATAATAGACCCATATCTCTGATGATCGAAAGATCAGCAGTGTCAAACACAGCACGATGATGAATAAGACCCAAGCCATGGTGGATGCATAACCCATATGAAAATACCGGAAAGCGTTTTGGTAAAGATATAAATTGTAAAAAAGTGTGGCGCGCGCGGGCCCACCTGTACCGCCACTGATCACGTAGACTTCTGTGAAATACTGAAACGTTCCGATAAGTCCAAGAACCAGGTTGTAGAAAATGACGGGTGTGGTCATCGGCAGGGTGACATACCAGAAGCGCTGCAAGGCTGTGGCTCCATCCACTTTTGCGGCATCGTATAGATCCGTGGGCACCCCTTGCAGACCGGCCAGATAAATGATCACATTGCCGCCTACGCCCCATAAGCTCATAATGACCAAGGCAGACAATGCCCAATCTGGGTCGGAGAACCAGCCAGGTCCTTTGATACCAAAGTTTGCAAGAATGGGGTTGAGTATGCCGAATTTTGGATCGAAGATCCTGGCCCACAGTAATGCCACCGCAACCCCGGCGATCACGGATGGCAGAAAGTAGATCGTCCGCCAGATATTGATGCCCGCGATCTTCGAATTGAGCAGAACGGCGATCAAATAACTGAAGACCAGCCCGAGCGGTAATGCGATCACTGCAAACGTAAACGTGATCTTCAGTGAGTGCCAGAATAAATCATCATTGAACAAATTGACGTAGTTTGTGATGCCGATCCAGTGCGGACTATCAACAATGTTGTAGTCAGTGAAGGAAAAGAACAATGATGCCAGCATGGGACCGATCGTGAAAATGATAAATCCAATTGTCCATGGCGCAATAAATGCGTATGCCCAAAGTGCTTCGCGGCGTGCCAGACTGATGAGACGTTTACCGGGGGAAGAAACCATAATCATTCCTTTAGGAGACTTCTTGTGAAAGTCCCTTTTGTCACAGAAATCATACACCTGCCCTAGAGGGTGGGTGACGGGGAGAAGATGAGTTTTAAGACTTTTTCTCAAAAGTCTCTGTGGCTGTATTGTTCTTGCTTATGTTAGAGATCAACTGTCTTTTCGTTCGTTTTCAGGCAGTGGCTATCACAAGCGGAATTTATGACAGCCACTGTTTTACAGACAATGCTTATTTATGGGTTGCCCAATACCCATCCAGAATCTTTTGGACTTCGGCATTGGCATCGGTCAAAACCTTATTCGCGTCCTTTTCGGTTCCTGAATACACAAGCGACAGACCGTTGTTGAGGGCATCCTCGATCTTGCCCCACTCAGGAATCCACTCCTCGTTATTTGGTTTGTCAAGATAGTCGATTGATTTGAAGATCACATCATAATCAATGCCCGGATAATCTATTTTGAGTTGCTCAATATAAACAGATTGTACCGATTTGCGCGCCGGGACACAGCCATAAATTCGGCAGACATCCACAATGATCTCAGGGGAGGTCAACCACTTCATCACTTCCCAGGCTTCCTGTTTGTTTTTGGCATCCTTTGGAATTGTAAAGTTATCCGCGTCAATGCGGGCAATGCGGTTGCCTTTCGGGTTGAAGGGGAACGGAGCGATGTCCGCGGCGAACGATAAACCGTGCAGACCTTCAGCCATATACCACGTGTGGCTATAGAACATACCAGTTGTGCCGGGACCAAACGGATCTACACCGGCTGAGTCGCGTCCTTTTTGAACATCAGCGCCGCCAATGAAATGATCCTTCCAAATGCCGTCACTCAGCCATTGCAAGCCATGTTCCCATTCAGGGGAAGTAGCTGTCGCAGTTTTGTAATCAGCGCTGGTCGGACGTCCAACATTTTCTGCACCCCAGTCTGCAAGCGTGCCGCGCATTCCATCCCAAGAGTCGTCATAGCCATATTGAACAATATTTGAAGCATCAAAATCCGGGTCAGTTGCATTTTTACCGTTCTTGTCGAGAGTGAGTTTCATTGCCATCTCACGCAGCTTATCCATGTTCCAGGATTTATCATTGAAATCGTGGGTGGGATAATCCACACCGGCGGCGTCGAACAGATCCTTGTTATAGAAAAGGAACGACGGATATAAGCCCAGCGGCAGGCCGGTGTTCTTTTCAGGGTAGGTATTAAGTTCCACCGCGGCTCCGTAGAAATCGCTAAGATCAAGATTGTCAGCTTTTATGTAGGGCGTGACATCTTCCCAGGTATCAAAGAATTCAGCCACTGAGGAAACTCCATTTGGACCGACAAGTTGCGGGGCATTGCCGCCTGAGAGCATGGCTAAGTAACGTGTAGCATATTCGCCATGCGGCACGATCAAGAATTCGATCTCGATCTTATCGTGCGTCGTGTTGTATTTTTCAGCCAGTTTATTTTGCGCTTCAACCTGGTCAGGATCAGTGCCGGTACCCATGCCCACGAAGATGACGACTTTGACTTTTTCAGCGGACGCAGCGGGTGCGCCTCCGCCGCATGCAGCCAGGATCATTGAAGCCAATACGAACAAGGCGAACATTCTAAACAGTTTGTTTTTCATTTTCTCCTCCAAAAGAATACTATTGATCGAATTGATAACAAAACCATAAAGTGTATCTATAATCTTCACCTCCGTGATTATGACTTATGTGAATCATGGGATTTACATCCGCACGATTCGCGGATGACCAATTCTGTGCGCATTAATGTCAGACTTTGGGCCTGCTCGCCGTTCAACAAGTGGATCAACTGGCGGACAGCTTCACGACCTACTTCTTCGATCGGCGCGCGGATCGTCGTCAGCGCGGGGGAAATGTATCGGGAAAATTGAACGTCGTCGAAACCGACAACAGCCACATCGTCAGGAATGCTGCGGTTGGCCATCTTCAGCGCGCGATATACGCCGATGGCGGCGTCATCGTCACCGGAAAATACTGCGTCGAATTCGATCCCATCCAAAAGAAGTTTCCGCATTGCCGCAAACGCCTGCTCTTCATCAAATTCACCAGAGACAACAAGCCCGGGGTCAAATGATATTCCGTGTGATTCGAGCGCTTCGCGATAACCGCGTTCGCGCCATTGAGAATCTTCATGCCCTTCAGGACCTTGCAAAAAAACAATTCGGCGCCGAGCATGTTTCTCAATCAAATGACTGACAAGCATTTCAGCGCCATCTTTATTTTCAATCGTGATAACAGGGGTATTCATTTCATCGGGCGGTGTTTGATGCATAAGAACCAACGGGAAATTAATTTGACTCAATTTGCGGAGTTCTTCAATTTCAAGGCTGGATGTAAAGACTAACAAGCCATCGGTGTTGTGCTCGCCAAGCGGTCTGCGTTTTTGAGCATGCGCTGCTTGCGTGGAGTGTATAAGCAATTCATATCCGGCGCTGCGTGTTTCAGCCTCAATCCCCTTAAGTAAGAGCGGAAAAAACGCGCCGCCAATTTCAGAGAAGATCAATCCAATGGTGTTCGTTCTACGGCTGGCAAGTGTACGAGCTGCGGCACGGGGAACAAATTTCAATTCACTGATCGCGTCCCGCACGCGCAAGGCTGTGGATTCAATCACAGGCGTATTTCCATTAATCACCCGGCTGACCGTGGCAATTGATACGCCAGCGAGCCTGGCTACATCTGCAATGGTTGAAGATCGGTTTCTATGAATCATTGTATGTAAGCGTTATCAGAAAGCGTTTTCATAGTATACAAAAGAATGGATGGTGAGTCAATATATTTGAAATAAGTTCATCAGACACAAGTTAAGCACTTTTTGACACGGAACCGAGGAGCAAATTTTTGGCAAGGATGCTTATAGAGTTTATCGTCTCGGCAGTTAGTTGTGGTTTCTTGGAGAATTCGCCAAGATAACTGGAATAAAAACATTCTGTCGAGCGTTGTCCAAGCATAAAAACTACTCGAAATTCCAACAAAAAGGCCTTGAGATGAACTTCAAAACCTTAATTTTTGACGCATGTGTAAATCTGTCAATTTGCACACTGTGACCGATGCCCTAAAGTAACATTTTATCTTGATGCAATGCGTAGCTACTTCAATTCCTTCTTCCGCAGCTCAGCCGCCGCTTTATTTAATTCGTCAGCATTCCTCTGGATCTTCTTGATCGCCGCCACTGCATCATCCACGCCTTTCGGACCAGCGCGGAATATGTTTTCGTCGAGCCAGACGGCTTCA
>CAIWRB010000318.1 GCA_903914955.1 uncultured Chloroflexota bacterium
ACTATCTTGCTCATATCCGTACATCCAAACCTGAACTGCTGCGCGTCACACTGGCGGATAAGGTTGATAATGCGCGGGCGATCTATAGCGACCATCAACGTTTGGGCGAGGATCTCTGGAAGCGTTTTAATGCCGGCAGGGAAGACCAGATTTGGTATTACGAAAGTGCTGTTGACGCTTTCAAAACGGCAGGCGTGCATGGGCCATTACTGGAGGAGTTGGAACGTCTGGTAAGCCAAATACGTGTAAATTCAAATAGCTCTTCGTAATGAGTATCAACCCTGTCGGTATCTGACTTGGTTGATATTGCAAGGAGAACTAATTCGTCAGTCTCCGGCGCCAGACACTAACAATGGCAAAAATGGTTGGGCTTGTATTGACACAAAGGGCTGCAACACTGTTTCCATGGCTCGGTCCAGCAGCTTTTTGTAAATGTTGACATCGATTGTTTTGGGATCAAGGGTTTGTTCCAAGTCCCATGCGTATACACCTGGCACGCCAAGTATATAAATAAACCTCACGGTTTGTCCTGGCCTTAGGAACTTCCCGACCTCTTCCAGTTGTTTGGCGGCTGTGGCCGCTGGAGAGGGAACACGATATTCATTTATGGGCCGGCTGAGTGTCTGGCGCACGATCAGCTTTTCAAGCGGGATACGCTGGTGCCGCAGATCGTAAAGTTTGCCATCGATCAGGGATTGGATCTTTGGCAGGTATTCAAAGATATGTTCAACGTCAGGGGATCGAGCCAGAATTTCCAACACTTCATTTTGAATTTCAGAAATGAACTTGGGTGTATCGTGACGCCTGAGTTCAATGCCGCGACACTTGACTTCGCCGCTTTGAAACACGCCAAAATAACGATTTGCCACAGGCACATTTTTGTTCAGCCGTGAAGGCAGGAAGGAGATCCAGCGGTAGATGCCATCCAGCGCAATTGGCAGGCCGGTGCGATTTAGTATTTCATCCAGCAATGGTTGGAGGTCTTGTACCTTGTTTGATCCTTTTTTCTGAACCCACAATCCATCCACGTACATGTGCAGGACAGTAAATCCCATATCTTCAGCCGCTTCCTTGGCTCTCAGCAGTGCCTCCCTCCCGTAGGCCGTGACAGCCTCATGCGCCTCGATCTTTCCAAAGCGCGCATTCTTATATCCGAGATAACCGAAGCAGGTCACAAGCAACCATTTGTGAGCTGCTGATCGAGCCTTGTAACTCTTGTAGCGCATATCCCATTTGGACATGGTGAGTAACTGCATCTTGATCGCAATACGCTTCTTGAGCAATGGTTCCAGCGTCTTGGGAATAAGACCCTGCTCGGTTGATGTTGCCGGCAGGTCGGTGTTCTGCTCGCGTATGCCGGGCAGGATCGTCTCAGGTGAAATATTGAACCGCGCCATGACGCTTGGATACATCGAAATGAAATCGATCTCAGCTACATCTTTGTGCAGGCCGATGGTCGGTTGAAAGACCAGTCCGCCCATATCTGCGTGGATCAAGTCCATGATCGATTTGGTATGTTCGGCTTGCTGCTTATGCCAGGGAACCAACACTCCTTCCTTGAGCGCTGTGACGATCTGCATGGAGGATATGCCTGTCCCTGGCGATACCCGCGCCACGGTCTGCACAGGCAGTCCGGTCACCCGCGCCAATTCCCAAACCCCTTCCAATCCATAGTCGTGATACATCACGGCATTGTGGATGTCGATATGCCAGCGGCCCGCCAGAAGCACCTGCTTACCTCGATGGATGACTTGTCCATAAGCGTAATAAGTCCGCGCTTCCCGGTGCTTGATGGACTGATCTGGATCGCGGTTGAGGGGCAGGTCAATGCCGGTCTCTTTGGACATCTGAAGGAGTTTTGGTAACAGCCAGGTATCACCCCATGCCGTGAGCAGAAGGTCAGGATCATGGCGAATAAAGATTGCTCGTAATCCAATCATGAATGCGCGGGCAGGTTCCAGGTCTAGTGAGAAGCGAGCCTTTGGCGTTTGGATAAATACTTTGGTTGGTGCGGCATGGAACGGATCACATTCAGGCTCGAGGCCGAGAATGGTCAGTGGCGGTAGTGGCAGGTCAACCTCCCATGCTGTTTGAGTGGAGCGAATATCTGTAACGTATCCTGACGGATCGATCTTGATCTCGCAGTCGGCCAGTGGAAATACTCCATACCGCGCAGTGTATCGCAAGGAGATCGGGATGTCGGCGTTGTAATAGATGAGATCTGGGAATTCCAGGGATGTCCGATTGAAGAGTGGAGTTAAATCTGATGGATAAGTCAGTTCCACAGCCAGGACAGGAATACTTCCAGCAAAAAGATCGCGTCTCTCTTCACGGGATAGTTTTGGATTTTCAGGTTGCTGTTGCAGCCACTTCCAAAGCCTCCGCAATTGTTCTGCCGGCCCTGCTGCATAAAAGGCGATCGGAAAGTCATGGGACAGCGCGTGGCGTTTCCCATCTTCTCCCAGTATCCATATCGTCAAGCCTTGCTCGTTTGGCAGGATGTCCAGTAACCATCCGTGAAGCTCATTACTCATTGCCAATGCGGCTTGCCGCCATATGTTGTTTCAACTTCATCACTTCCTTGTGCTCCTCAAGCAGCATACAAAGCAGGAGCGTCTCAAATGGCAGCGCGTGGGAAGCATATGCAGTGGCGGCAAGATGCTGGCGTGCCAATGCAAATAGATCATCCAACACGATCTGATCGCTCCTGCGCAGGGCGCGCCGAAACCTGGCGAAGGAGGCTTCTTCTTGTAGAAATTCCTGCGTGATGGAAGGAAGTGTGCGTCCCATTAGAAAAGAGCCATCTGAGAGATTACGGGATATGGAATTTCGAGTTCAAAAATATGATCAGCCCTTGCAAGAAGACGCTCAAAAAGAAATACTCGATCGGGATGCGGCTTCATCGTGATGACCACCGGACCCGTCAACCGCAGTCGATCAAGCTGAACCAGGCAACGATCCAAAAGCCTATCGGCTTCTTTTAGTTGGACATTTTCATCATAGAAGGTTGCGAACATATCCATGATGATGTAGGGCTGCTGAAGGGACGGGGAGTTCTCCAACAGCGTCAGCATCTGGTAACAGGTGAACGCCCGCCGCACGAAAATACGGTTGGCCGCTTCTTCAATGTTGTGCGTTCTCCTTCGCAGCATGCGGATCGTTTGATACGCTGCGAAGCGGTTACCTCCATCGAGAATAGTCACCGCGCCGCGCAATGCCAGTTCTGCCGTGAGGACGGTGATCTGTTCGCGTGTCTCATGCGATGAGGTGATAAGGATCAACTTGCCGGTGTGTAAGATGGGAAGTATGTTCATGTCAACAAGATACAGGTATTTTCTTAAAAAGAAAACTCACCAATGGTGAGTTAACAGGTCTAGGATACGGCTAGGTTTTAGAAGGGATGCACATTTAGCGGTATAGGTACGCACGCTGCCTACCCCTTGTCCCTCCAGTAATCCTTCCATTCACTCCAATCCCAGTCGGAGAGCAGTTGCTGTAATTGGGATCGACTTTTTATTCCATATTTCTCGTATATGTGATGGGTGTGGAATTTCACTGTTTGCGGCACGACATTCATCTTAGCTGCTGCTTGACGATTGGTATATCCCAGGCAAATCAACGCAGCAACTTCCCTCTCGCGTGCCGTCAGAGTTTCCCATTTCAGGTAAAGCTCGTCCGTGGAGTAGAGTTGTTTGAGACCAGCGGCCAGGAGTTCAGTGGCAAAATCATCTTCAGGGCGGCCTCGTTGTTGTGCGAGTGTGACCAGTGTAGTGTGGACACTATCACTGATCTGGAAGGTCCGAGGGCGGGCGTTAGGACGTCGGTCTATCAGGCTTAGCAAGCGTTTCCAGATAGACATGATGAGACTATTCTACAGAACATTTGTTCTAGCGTCAAGGCGCGGAGGCCAACTGTTCCAAACTTGAAGCATGTATCACAGTCTCCGGCGCCAGACACTAACAATGGCAAAAATGGTTGGGCTTGAATTGACACAAAGGGCAGCATCACCGTCTCCATGGCTCTGTCTAACAGCGTCTTGTACACATGGATACCAACCTGTTGGGGGTCGAGTGGTTGTTCCAAATCCCAGGTATGAACACCTAGCTCGCCAAGTGCATAAATAAACCTAACAGTCAGGCGTGATTGAAGGAATTCCAACTGTCTGACGGCAAAGGCCTCAGGAGAAGGAACACGATATTCGTTTCCTGCCGGCTCACGCTGGAGGTACAAGGATGTGAGTGTATTTCGCGTAACACGGTTTATACTGCAGCAATCCTGGCAAAGATACCTGAGGTTCAATAAATATTAAAGCCCATACGTTTATGAATTTCATAGTAATTCACTTCAAGTATAAACCGCCACCGGCGTGTAGAAAGCTAGCCGGGAACGAAGAGAACTCTGTAATCGCATCTTGGTGTCATCCCTGAGAAATAATTTATCCAGAGAGCTTGCTCGCTGCGAGCGAAGCGAGCAAAGAGTGCAGGTGTATTGTCACGAAATCAGATATTTTGAAAATTCCATGATTTGAATATTGTGTATTATTGTTCCCGGCCAATAGCAATAATCAAATAGCTGCTGGATATAAATATGGTTTTCATGTGTTTTTCTATCCCATAGAACAGATAAATTATGCTCTTTTTGGGCTTTTCTAGCAACGCGCGCCTTTGTTACACGATGAACATTGGCCCTTTTCTTTGTCTCCAGTCTTGCTTTCAAACCTTCCATAATAACAAGCACTTCCAGATTGGCATTTGAAAGCATTGTACAGAGCACTTGTTCTGTTACAAAAGAAATCCAATTTTCGCACAGTCAGAGCGCTTTTAGTCTC
>CAIWRB010000319.1 GCA_903914955.1 uncultured Chloroflexota bacterium
CCTGTGCTGGCTACTTCATTCATCCGCCAGTATTTATGGAGCATCATGATATTTTGCTTTCAGAATTTTCGGGAGTAGCATGATGAGCAAATTTCTTCACTCGTTGTTCTTTGAATAATACCGAGCTCACCTGGAGAGAAAAGACCAGCTGTCTGATGAAAACCCTGCGTAAAATCCCAAAAAGTCTAACGGATGAAGCAAGTAGCCAGCACAGCAGTTATAGAGCAATTTATTCCCCCCCAACCTTTTCGCTTATCATTCAGTATGGTTAATGTGAGCGCACAACTAACGGAGAAATTCATGGATGATTTGGAAGCCATTCGTCGCCTCAAGCGCGGTGATATTGGCGGGTTGGAAATTCTCGTTTCCGTCCATCAAAGCAAGGCAATTCGTGTCGCCGCTCTGATCGTTGGCGATGAACAGACTGCCGAAGATGTAACGCAGGATACTTTTCTAAAAATCTTCAAACATATTGGGCACTTTGATGAGACCCGCCCCTTTGAGCCATACTTCATGCGGAGCGTGGTTCACGCGGCGCGCGATGCTGCTCAAAAAAACTCAAAATGGCAATCTCTGGATGTTGAGGATGGCGAAGAAACCATTGAGCGTCTGATTGCTCAGGCCGAGTCTGTTGAATCGCAGGTGGAGCAAAAACAACTCGAAGGTGAAATACTTGGCGCCATGTTCAAACTTTCTCCCCGCCAGCGCGCAGTCATTGTGCAAAGGTATTATCTTGGCTTAAGCGAAAAAGAAATGTCTGAAGAAATGGATGTTGCGCCCGGCACGATCAAATGGTTACTGAATGCCGCGCGAACCCGCCTGCGTGACCTGCTTCGCTCAAAGAGGAGCGTCGAATGAACCGTCAAATTGAATCTTCCCATCTGCTTGAATCTGTGGCGCAAAGCATTGCCCCGCACAATACTGATTTATTGCCGCGCATCCGCGCCGCCTATCAAAAGGAAAAGAGAATGAAACCTGTCCGCAGGATCACCGCCGCAATATTAATAATTTTGCTTGCCTTTACAATTTTATTTTTGACTGTGCCTGATGTGGCTATGGCGATGCGTCGCATCTTCGGCTTTATTCCTGGCGTAGGTATCGTTGACCAAAGCACCACGATCCGCGTGCTGGCAGAACCCGTCAGCATGACGCGCGATGGAATCACACTTACGGTGGAACAGGCTATTCTCACCTCAGATAAAACCGTGATCGTTTATAAAACCGAGGGTATTCCACAAGAAGCGCGTCCCAAAGGAGAAAGCGGATTTACCTGCCAGCCATCCACTCCCACCCTGCATTTACCCAATGGAACAAAACTAAATATAAATGGCGGCAGTGGAAGCGGTTCTCGAACTGCCTTTAATTATCCGCCCATTCCTGCGGATGTGAACACAGTTACATTCCTTCTGCCTTGTTTGGAAGATGTCGCTCCTGCCGCCGCACCCCAGGATTGGGAATTGACTCTGCGATTTGTGCCCGCCCCGCCAAATATGACAGTTGTACCTGTCATTGAGATCGCCACCCCGCTCCCGACTCAGCCCGTGCCTGATTCTGTTTCAGTAGCGGAATCCGACTCCTTTATGGGACTGACCTATCACCTTGAATCCATGAAGCGCACAGAACAAGGATATATTCTTGAAACCAGTATCCAATGGGAAGCAGGACTCTATGCCAATTCTGGCGTAGGCACGGGCGCGGATGTTACTCTAACCGACGCCAACGGCAAAGCCATTAATTTAAGTTTCTTACAAATTCAACTCCCAGGTGATCCACACCGCAGTCCGGTGGGCTATAGTATTAACAATGAGTCGTTTATCGCTCCACTAACTCTCACTCTCCCCTGGGTTGGCGCAAACCTGCCATTGGAAAGCAAGCCTCAATTTACGTTTGACCCTGGCGCAAATCCGCAGCCTGGGCAGGAGTGGCAGATCAATCAGGCAATTGATGTGCTTGGATATTCAGTAAAAATTATTTCAGCCCGTTATGTGATAAACGACGACCTGAAAGACAAAGACTGGATGCGCTTCATGCCCGAAGAACTATACGGATTTGAATTTACGCTAGAAGCCGACCCCTCCTTTAGAAGTATCGCCCTTGCAGTTCAATCAGGCTATTCGGCAGATGGAGTCGGAACCAGCGGTTCGCCAACTGTCCGCGATGAAAATGGAATCATCAAAGCATATGCGATGATGGGCGGAAAGATCATCTCACCGCTTACGATCGAAATTCCTTATGTGGACCTTGCTCATCAATGGCAAATCACTTTCAATCCAGCAGACATCCTGACCGATGTTCCAAGATCAACCACATCATTTCTGGATGCGTCACTTCAAATTGAAAAAGTCATTCCCATTGACGAGGGCTATTATTTGATCGGAAGAACAAACTGGAATGACTCGCGTTTATCTGATGCTGGGATTGGCGGCTTTGATGCAAAACTATTGGATGCGAACGGCAAAGAATATCCGATTGAGTCTGCTTCCTTCGATGAGATTGGAATTACAGATGTACGGCCTGGCGAGTGGGCGTATAAAGTCTACGGGAAAGCCTTACCAGCATCCTTGACATTAAAAATGACGCAGGCAAACCCGCAATTCATCCAGCCTTATTCATTCACTTTTGACCCTGGCGCAAACCCACAATTGGGACAGGAATGGCAGATCAATCAAACGATGGAGATACTTGGTTATGAAGCAACCATCCAATCTGCTAAATTTATTCAGCAGGGAGATCAGCGCGGCTTTGAGTTTTCCGTTACTGCGGATCCAGCTTTGCAGGGTATTCCGTTCAACATGGAAAGCGGAATTACTAACGGCAATAGCCGTGGCGGTGGAGCTTCGCCGCGAGATGAAAATGGCGTGATGAAAGTCTATGCGTTGAGTGACGGTCAGTATATTGGTCCGATTCTAGTGACCGTTCGAAACGCTGTCATTGACGGCAATTGGCAAACTACCTGGAATCCACCCGCAGCGGAAGCAGGAGCAACGTCCGTGTTCATGCCTCAGGCGTGTGTCACGCTCGATAAATGGAAACAGGCTGTCGCGAGTCCCGAAGCGATTCCTGCCGACTTACCACAAAAGGTCTTGCTGTCGCGCGGCGCTATGTCTCCTGATCCGTCTCTCTTTATTACCAGTCTGGATGGCTCCTCCGATCATGGACTTGTCTTTGGGCACGGATCGCTTTCGCGCGATGGAACGAAACTCGTTTACAACGGCGCGGACAATGGCTTGCGTATCCTTGATATTTCCAGCGGGAAAATTTCCACACTGACAACCAGCGTAAATGATTCCAACCCATTCTGGTCGCCAGACGGAAATCAAATTTCTTTTATGCGCCAGACCGATAAAGGGATGAATATTTTTGTGATGGATACAAATGGTAACAACGCGCGCGTTTTGACAGACACCACCGATAATCTCACATTATTTGGGTGGATGCCAGATGGTCAGCGTCTGATATTCAATGCGTTTCGACAAGACGGCACTCCCATTCAGTTGGTGGATGTGACGAGTGGAAATATTGAGACTCTTATAACCTTGCCCCAGTCATATAACAGCAATGTATCTACTTCACCTGATGGAGCGTGGATCGCCTACGCTAATAAAGTGATTGGAAAAATGTACCCTGGAATTTTCATTTCGCGGCTGGACGGCTCGGAGAACAAGCTACTCATGCAACTGGAAGGCTGGGTAACAATGGCTTCCGCCTGGAGCGCAGACGGCAAATGGCTGACGATCAATGTGATAGATACGAAACAATTCCAACCGATAACTATTCCTGCTCTGGTGAACGTGGATACCTGTCAGGTTGTGCCATTGATGAATTTGAATGGTGAGATCGTGGAGTGGATAAAATAACTGTATTCCAGTTCTCGGCTATCGTTGATAGATCTTTGACAAAGATTGTCGGGAGGGTTATCCATGTTTGACTACAAGATCTGTAAATTTTGGTTGGGGTGGCTCGGTATCATTTTCTTCATCACTGCCTGCGGACCCGTTACCGCAGTGCCAGAAGTTAAGCCAACTCTCGTTTTTACCCCGCCGCCCGACACGCTCGAAGTAGATGGCGTAACCCAGATGGCAGGCATCGGTTCATACTGTTGGTCAAGCGGAGGTTGTGCTGGCTACTTCGCTCATCCGCCGGAAAAAAGAGGATTATCATGGTTTTACCCTCATAGTTTCCCGGGAGCAGCAAAATGGGCAAAATCCTTGACTGGTTACAAGAGCGCGTCAAGCGCTGGATAAAACCAGCGACTTCACTCTTGATCATCGGCACCTTTTCAGATCTGACTCGCAGCCATACCGATCTGCTTGTAGAAAATGCATTATTGCGCCAACAATTGATCTTGTTAAATCGCCAGATCAAACGACCACAGCTAACCAATCCTGATCGTTTTCGCCTGGTGTTTCTATCGCACTTTACTGCCTTTTGGAAACAAGCCCTGCATATCGTTCAACCGGATACCCTTTTGCGCTGGCATCGTGAGTTGTTTCGATTCTATTGGCGGCGGAAATCACAGGGCAAGCCAAAGATAACACCTGAAACGATCGCCTTGATTCAAGAGATGGCGAAAGAGAATCAGTTATGGGGAGCGGAACGAATACGTGGTGAGTTGTTGAAGCTGGGCATAGAAGTGAGTAAACGGACCGTCCAGAGATTTATGCCGAAGGAAAAGAAAACGGGTTCTTCGAGCCAAAATTGGGCGACATTCTTGAAGAATCAAGCGAGTGGTATCTGGGCATGCGACTTTACTGTCGTGTATGATTGGTTGTTTCGGCAATGGTATGTATTTTTAGTGATGGAACTGAAAACACGTCGAATAGTGCATACTGGTATAACGAAATATCCAACCGATGAATGGACGGCACAACAATTACCAGATTCAACGCCGCGGGAGAAAGGACCGAAGTATCTGATTCGTGACCGCGATAAAAAATTTGCCACACACTTTTCAGCAGTGGCGATGGGTTCAGGGATACAGGAGTTGAAAACGCCGTGTCGAACGCCGCAAGCCAATGGGGTTTGCGAAAGGTTCATGGGCAGCCTGCGGCGAGAATGTCTGGATCATTTCCTGATCCATGATGATAGGCATTTGGAGCGAGTAACCAAGGAATATACGTTGTCATACTTCAATCAGGAACGACCGCATCAGGGTATTGAACA
>CAIWRB010000320.1 GCA_903914955.1 uncultured Chloroflexota bacterium
TCCGGTTATGTATTATTGCGCTCTCACTGGTTTATCTGGCTTATTAATCATTACCTTTCTTGGCGGTTTGACATTTATTGCTGCTTTGAGTGTGTTTGACAGCGAGATGGTATTGAGGGCGGTCAAATTTTTACGAAATAAACTAGTCCTCGCGGAGAAAGTATGAAAGTCGCTCATATTATTGATGCCTTGGGCTGGGGCGGGGCGCAAAAACTTTTATTGATTTATACAGAAACTGCGCGCAGGCGGGGTTTGGATACCCTTGTTATTAGCATAAGAACAGAAAGGAATGAAACCGACATCCCGGAGCTGCTGAAAGGGAATGGCGCTGAAGTTATTGAACTCAAGTGCGAGAAGTTATATGATCCCAGAACAATCCCAACACTGATGTTCTTATTAAGAAAAAAACATGTTGATATTGTGCATACACACTTATCGCATGCCATCATTTTAGGTGGTATTGCAGCAAAAGCGATGCATATTCCCACCGTAGCCACATTGCACAACCCCCGTATATCTGAAACAGGAAGATTAAATTTACGGAAAAAGCTTGAGCTTTTCAGCTTGCGAAATATGGCTGCGCGCGTTATCGCTGTTGGGGAAAACGTAGCCACTGCTTATCGGCCGATATTAGGAAACGCTGTAATTGATGTTATTTCGAATTCTGTAAGTTTGGGGCGGGGAATTTCTTTAGAGCAAAGAACCCTGATTCGTACTGGACTGGCAGGTAACCCCGATCGAATAATTGTCTTGGCTGTAGGATCGCTAAGAGTGGTAAAGGGCTATTTTGATATGTTGTCTGCTTTTGCCCAAGTGAATAAACAGAATCCTTTAGTATTTTTAGTTATTATTGGTATTGGTGATTTAATGGAATCGCTTGTTGAGTATACCAAATCCTTGGGAATGGCTGACCACGTCCGGTTTCTTGGAGCACGTGGTGATGTTACAGAAATCCTCGCTTCGGTTGATGTGTTTGTTAATTCATCCTATTCCGAAGGGCTTTCAATTGCAATGTTGGAAGCTATGGCAGCCGGATTGCCTGTGGTGGCGACATCTGTGGGCGATGCAGGAGTATTACTCGCAACGGGTGGCGGTTTGCTTGTAGAAGCGCGAAACCCGGATTCGTTTGCAGCTGCCTTGGAAAGTCTAATTATTGATCTTACAAAAATGCGCATAGTAGGACAGCGCGCTCGGGAATGTGTGGAAAAGAATTACGCCTCGGATGCCTGGTTGGATAAATTGCTGACTTGTTATTCCCTCGCACAAAAAAATGATGCTTGGTTGGGCTTTAAATTATGAGAGGCGTAATGATGTTGGTTGATTATTTTTCACCATTACCGACGGATGGCGCGGAACGGCAGGCTGAAAGATTGTCAACGTATTTGGTTTCTAAAAACGTGTCATCTAGTGTGCTTACCCGGCGTGTTGGATCGCTTGCCAGGTTTGAGCTACGCGATGGTTTTACTGTTCACCGAATTATGCAATTTGGCCCTGGAAAAATAAAATCTCTTTCCTTTACAATATTTGCAATTATTTCTCTTCTTCGACTTCGCAATTCATATGACATACTCCACGCCCATCTGGCTTTTTCACCTGCGATCGCGGCGGCAATTGTAGGAAAGTTATTGCATAAAGTTACCATTGTAAAATTTGGCAATAGCGATAGCTTTGGAGATATCCAACGTTCCCAGAAAACGTTGAGAGGACGCTTTCGCCTGGCAGTTCTTCGCCGCTGGGTTAATGTTTGCATTGCGCTTGATTCTGAAATGGAAAAAGAAATGCTGGTCGCGGGCTTTTCTCGAGATCGTGTTGTGCGGATGAATAATGGAATTGATACTTCAAGATTTAAGCCTTGCTCTGATAAGCTTTCAGCCAAAAAAGTGCTTGGCTTGGGTGAAAAGACTTTTGTTTTGTATGTTGGCCGGTTGACGCCTCAAAAAGCATTGCACCTTTTGCTCAAGGCCTTACAAGATGCGACCGCATCTTGTAAGGATTTGCATTTGCTTTTGATAGGAATAGGAGAAGAACGCGAGGCTCTGATTTCTTTGACAAAGGATTATGGTATTCAACACTGTGTAACCTTTATTGATTATGTCAGCGATGTTCAGCCTTATCTGGATGCTGGTGACATATTTGTTTTACCATCTTTGGCAGAAGGCATTTCAAATAGTTTGTTGGAAGCGATGTCTTCTGGTCTGGCTTGTATTTCAACCAGCGTCGGTGGTTCGAGCGAGGTTCTTGGTGATGGGCAGTTTGGAATGCTAGTTTCGCCCAGAAACGTTGAAGAATTAACCAAAGCTCTTGTTTACTTTGGCCAGTCAGCGGGTGAACGAATACGTTTCGGTGTTCTGGCCCGTCAGCGGGTTCTTGAAAAATATGATTTTCAAGTTGTTGGCCAACAATATTTTGACTTGTATACAAGTCTTTTGGAAACGAAATGAATCGGCGTATCCACGTAATGCAAATTATTGACAGCATGAATTTGGGAGGCGCTGAGGTACTTTTACGGGATCTCACGCAGGCTTTACTTGCGTATGACCTGAAAGTGAATGTTTGCTATAACACAAGTGGACCGGTTGCAAAAGAAATAGAAGCCATGGGCGTTCAAACGACTTGTTTACCTCGTTTAGGCAGAGTTGACCCGGTCTTGCTGTGGAGAATTTACCGCGAGATTAAACGTATTAAGCCCGATATTGTGCACACTCACTTATTTAAAAGTGATTTTCACGGCCGCCTTGCCGCGCGCCTGGCTGGAACGCCGGTAGTGATTTCCACCATCCATAGTTGTCTTAATTGGGCAAAAAACCCGATACTGGGAAGTATATACGGATCCAATGCGCGTTTGGCCGATCACATTATTGCTGTTTCGGATGAGGTTCGAGATTATTGCATTAAATATCTTCATCTTGATCCGAAAAAGATTACTACAATCGCTAATGCCATACCGCTCGATCGTTTTGGCGATCAGCGAGTTGCTGGCATAACAATTCGCCAGGAATTAAATATTCCTTCGAGTGCCCTTGTAATCGGAATCGTTGCGCGTTTATCCGAACCGAAAGATCATGCCAATTTTTTGCGTGCGGCTCAAAAAATTTTGATCGATGCCCCTGAGACATATTTTCTGATCGTTGGCGATGGTTCTTTAGGTGAATTTCTTAAGGCGCTTGCGGTAACGTTGGGTATTCAGAAATCCACGATCTTTTGCGGTGCGCGTCAGGATATCCCGGCAATGATGGGAGTGCTAGACATTCTTGTCTTTTCATCACTTTGGGAGGGATTACCGGTTGCTTTGTTGGAAGGCATGGCATCTTTTTTACCTGTTGTGGCGACAAGCGTTGGTGGTATTCCGGGCGTGATCCAACATGGTTTGACGGGCTTACTGGTTCCGCCTGGATCCCCAGATTCAATTGCTGAGGCCTGTCTCAAATTGATCAAGGATGCGCCTTTGCGAAAAGAAATTGGTCGGGCCGGCTGTGCTCAAGTTCGAGCAAATTATGGCATGGATGGTATGATCAGCAAAACAATAGGCTTGTATCAAACATTACTGCAGGGTTCAGAAGTATAAATTGGCAATGAAAAAGCCCATTCATGTATTGCAAGTTTCTAAATCTACCGGTGGTGTTGGTCAGTATCTGCGCATGTTGGCCAATCTCCTTGATAAGGAACGTTTTCAAATTACCGCGGTCTGTCTTTCTGATGGCGGTAATGACCTTGCCGCTGAATTATCAAAAATTGAAGGCGTTCGGGCAGCCAGTTTCCAAATGAATCGTTTTAAAATAGATCCTTTTTCTGATTCAAAGGTATTTATAAAGTTGGCTCGCTTGATCCGGCAGGACAAATTTGATTTGATCCATGCGCATGCATCCAAGCCAGGGTTTTTGACTCGCGTAGCGGCTTTTGGCACTGGTATCCCATGTATTTATGGACCCCATTGTTTTTCTTTTCACAGTGGTGTGCCACAATGGAAAGCGAACATTTACGCTGCTGTTGAACATATTAGCGCTCGCTGGCTTACCGCAAAGATATTGGCTGTTTCTGAAGATGAGCGTGTACTTGCAAGGCGGTATCGTGTGGGAACCGATTCTCAAATTTTAACTGTTCACACAGGCATCGAGCTTGCACCGTTTGACGAACTTGCTGATCGTAATCTTGTGCGCGCTTCTTTGGGAATACCTGACACAGTCTTTTTGATCGGCTGTGTTGGAAGAATGAGCATTCAAAAAGCACCATTTGATTTTGTCAATGCCGCTGCGCTGGTCCATAAGGATTTTCCAGACGCCCATTTTCTGTGGGTAGGTGATGGAGAATTGATGGCAGACGTGCGAGCCTTGGTGCGCTTGTTGAATATGGACCAGGTTTTTCATTTCGCCAGGCATCGAACGGATGTACCAAGCGTTCTCCAATCAATGGATTGTTTTGTGCTTGCTTCCCATTGGGAGGGATTTTCTTTGTCCGTACTTGAAGCCATGGCGGCGAGATTGCCTGTGATAATGAGTCGCGTATCGGGCGCATTGGAAGCGGTTTTGGATGGAATGACTGGTTATATTGTTCCGATTGCGGATCCACCGGCTCTGGCAGACGCAATTGGGAAGCTGGTCGCAAACCCGCAGGAAGCGAGAGCATTTGGTTTAATGGGCCGGAAGCGACTTGAACAGAATTTCACTGTTCAGTGCATGATAAAGGAAATTGAGAATTTGTATCAAGAAGTTGTGGTTGGTAAACTTGCTGTTTGAGTTTAAAATGGCAGTAGAATTAAAGGTAGAAAGTTACATTCTTTCCAGATGTGAATATTGGCATTATTTCTTTTCATATTTATACTATTCACCAAAAGGAGATTCCTATGAATAAAAGGTTTTTAAATATTTTCTTGAGTATATTGTTATGCATGGGTTTGCTTGTCACCACGATTAGTAATGCCTTCGCACAGACTCCAACGCAGGCAACATCTGGAGTTGTGACATTGGCAGATATTGGAAACCTGGAGATCGGTCTGAATGGGCCCTTTGATTCAAACACAATATCGTTTGGAATGCCGGCAGACTGGAAATTTACCGGTGACGCTCAACTTGTACTGATCATAACAACTGCACTTAGTTCGCCGGCGTCAATTGATGGTTCCCTGGCTTATGGAGGTGTCTTGACTGTCAGTTTTAATCAAATAAATGTTGCGACCCTGACCCTGAA
>CAIWRB010000321.1 GCA_903914955.1 uncultured Chloroflexota bacterium
CCGGCTGCCTGGTTATCAAGTCGTTTACAGAATTACCTGAGTTACTAAAATAACCGAAATAATTTTGCCACGATTAACAGAGTGAATGGCTTTAGAATTTGCGCTAAACCTGCGCTCCCACTCGCTTCGAGAAATATTGTGGCATGCGTGGATATATTTGGCAGTGTTGAATAACACGGAGGCATTTTATGGCTTGGGAAAGAAAGATCATTCGGACAGTGCGGGTTCGTAATTCGCAAAAAAAAGGTGTTCTGGGTAAATTGCTGACCGCAATTGCCGAAGCCGGTGGAAGCACCGGCAGCATCGTTCTCGTGACTGAAACATCGCAGAATGTGGTGCGTGATATCACAATCAACGCCGAGGATGAAATTAGTCTTAAAGCAATTGTCGAAGCGATGCATGAAAATGAAGGAACGCGCGTACTTGAGGTGCGTGACGAGGTTCTGGAGCTGCATCACAAAGGTAAGATCGCCATCCGCTCACGCTACCCGATCGATTCGCTGACTACACTTCGGCGCGTGTACACACCCGGTGTTGCGGAGGTTTGTCTTAAGATCGCCAAGGACCCTGCCCTTGCGCGGTTGTATACCAGTGTGAGTCACATGGTGGCTATTGTTACGGATGGAACCGCCGTGCTTGGGCTTGGAGATATCGGTCCGCTGGCGAGTATGCCGGTGATGGAAGGCAAAGCCATGCTCATGGAAACGCTCGTTGGCCTTTCAGGAATTCCCATTTTACTGAATACAAAAAACACCGAAGAGATCATTGCTGCTGTGGCCGCGATCTCGCCGACCTTCGCAGCCATTCAACTTGAGGATATATCGGCGCCTCGTTGTTTTGAGATCGAGGAAAGATTGCAAGCCATGCTTGATATTCCCGTTTTGCATGATGACCAACATGGCACGGCGGTTGTCTGCACTGCGGCGTTGCTGGTTGCGACTCGCGAAACAGGGACGGACTTGAAGGGATCTGTCATCGGGCAGATCGGGCTTGGGGCGGCAGGTCATGCCATCGGTCAAATGATGATGCGTTTGACCGGGAACGCAGTCTATGGCGCAGACTTGAGTCAAGATGCTTTGACTAGGTTTGAAAAAGCCGGGGGTAGGAAATCCAACTTAATCGAGATCATGGAAAAATGTGATATTGTGATCGCCACCACCGGCGCGCCGAATCTGATCAAGCCCGAAATGGTGCGCAAGGGACAGATCATATTGGCCTTGTCGAATCCGAATCCTGAGATCGATCCTGAAGTTGCTCTGGAACACGGCGCGGCTTTCGCAGCGGACGGAAAATCTGTGAACAATGTGCTGGGTTTCCCCGGCATTTTCCGCGGTGCAGTGGATGCGAACGCGCCGCGCATCACACATGAAATGCTGTTAGCCGCCGCGCATGTGATCGCCGAGATGACTCCGCCCGGTGAATTGGTGCCCAGCCCGCTCGATAAAAAAGTTCATCGGGCAGTAGCACGTGCCGTCGCTGAGACTGCTTTCAAGCAAGGTATTGCCCGCGCGGAATATGTTCCGTATGTGGATGAATAGGAAGAGCCAAAGGATAAATAAAACTATCCGTTCGGCGATCTTTTTTGAAGTATGGATGACTCTACTGCAAAAAGATTATTTAGACACAGAGGGCACAGAGTTTTTTTTATTTTTCTCTCTTGTTTTCTCTGTGTGCTTATTACCCTGTGGGCTGTGGCAGAACTGGTTTTTGCAGTGACCTCATCAGTGAAACTATATTCAACTAATCATGCTCACCCCTGAATCTATTCTCAAATCCACCTTCGGATACGACACCTTCAAGCCGCTGCAGCGCGAGATCATCGCCAATGTGCAGGCGCGGCGCGACACGCTGGTCATCATGGCCACGGGCGGCGGCAAGTCGCTCACCTATCAGGTGCCCGCGCTGTTGTTCGACGGATTGACCGTTGTCGTCTCGCCGCTGATCGCGTTGATGAAAGATCAAGTGGAGCAGCTGCGTGCGCTGGGCGTCTCGGCGGTTTTTCTCAACAGTTCACTTTCACCCGATGAATATCAGGAGAATATGGGCGCTGTGAAAAGTGGACAATCCAAATTACTTTATGTGGCGCCTGAGACATTACTGACTCCCAGAATTTACTCGCTTCTTTCCTCGCTGAAACTTGATCTGCTAGCGATTGACGAAGCCCACTGCATCTCAGAGTGGGGGCATGACTTCCGCCCCGAGTATCGTCAACTGGTGGATGTGCGCAAGAAGTTCCCATCCGCTGTGTGCATGGCGTTGACCGCCACCGCCACGCCCCGAGTCCGCGCGGATATTATGTCTACGCTCGGGTTTTCACAAGCGAACGAGTTTCAGTCTTCTTTTAATAGAGAGAACCTGTTCATTGAAGTGACTCCCAAACGCGAGCCTGTGGCCCAGACCATAAAGTTTCTTGAAAATTACAAGGATCAATCCGGAATTATTTATTGCTTCTCGCGCCGTCAGGTGGATGAACTCGCTGATGCGCTGGTGCACAAGGGATTCTCCGTCCGCCCGTATCACGCGGGGCTGGAGGATTCCGAGCGCAGACGGAATCAGGAAGCCTTTATCCGCGACGATGTGCAGATCATTGTAGCGACGATCGCTTTTGGTATGGGCATCAATAAACCCAATGTACGTTTCGTGGTCCACTTTGATCTGCCGAAAAATATCGAAAGTTATTATCAAGAGATCGGCCGCGCCGGGCGTGACGGCCTGCCCGCGCATTGTTTGTTACTATACAGCTATGGCGATGCCGCAAAGATCAGATATTTCATCGATCAAAAAGAAGACCCTGAGCGCAGCGCAGCCTATCAACATTTGGATGCGATGACTCGCTATGCAGAAGGAAGTGTTTGCAGACGCAAACCTCTGCTGGCTTATTTCGGCGAAACTTTTGTCGGCGAAAATTGCGGCACTTGCGATAAATGCGATATGGAAGAAAGCGACCTCACCGACATCACCATCCCGGCGCAGAAATTTCTATCCTGTGTCAAACGCAGCGGGGAAAGATTCGGCGCGGCGCATGTGGTGGATATTTTGTTGGGTTCGAAAAATGAGAAGGTTGAAAAATATAATCATCATGAACTGTCCACATATGGCATTGGCAGGGAATTAACCAAAAGCCAGTGGATGCATGTTTCCCGTCAACTGGTGGAGCGCGGATTGTTGGATCAGGAACCCGCCTATCGCGTGTTATCGATCACAGCCAAAGGGCTGGAGCTGCTCAAGTCGCGGAATCAGGTTCGAGGTCAGATAAATGAGCCGCAGAAGAAGGAACGATCTGGCGCGCGCGGCAAAGTATCTGCTGAGTCGGAATATGACAAGTCATTATTCAGTCTGCTTCGAAATAAAAGAAAAGAACTGGCGGATTCGGCTGGCGTCCCGCCTTATGTAATTTTCTCCGATAAAACTTTAGTGGAGATGTCATCCTATTTCCCGCAGAGTCGTGATAGTTTATTGAACATCAACGGTGTCGGTAAAGTAAAAAACGAAAGATATGGAAACGACTTCCTTGCGATCATCAAGGATTATTGCAGATCAAATGGAATTGATGAAAAATATAAAGCGCCAATACGCGCAGCGGATAAGGACGCAGGCCGGCGATATGTGACCGTGGGCGAAGCGTACAATACGGGCGAGAGCATTCAGAATTTAATGAAACGCTATGAAGTCAGCGCGGATACGATCCTGAATCATCTTGCGCGGTTTATCATGGCGGGCAATCCGCTGCGCTCGGCAGAGGATCTGATCGCGTTGTCGAATCTCAATCCCGACCAGCAAATGGCGGTCTTCAAAGCGTTCGATATACTCGGCTCGGATATGTTGAAGCCTGTGTACGACAAGTTGAATGGCACAGTCAATTATGATGAGTTAAGAATTTTGCGGCTGTGCTATTTATGCGAAGGAAGATAAACACCCGCATATTTTAAGCATGTCGTAGATCTCATTCTTGAACATGCGTGCTATAATCGCATTCAAACATTTTTACGGAAATAATTTCAAACCGAAATGTCCTTCACCCACTTACACGTTCACACCGAATATTCTTTACTCGACGGTTTCTCGAATATCGAGAAGCTGGTCAAACGCGTTAAAGAGATGAACATGGAATCGGTGGCCATCACGGATCATGGCACGATGTTCGGCGTGATGGATTTTTACAAAGCAGCGAAAGCTGAGAATATTAAGCCGATCATCGGACTCGAAGCGTACATGGCGGCGCGCGGGATGAAAGATAAGGATTCGAAACTCGACCGCACCTCCTCGCATCTGCTCCTGCTTGCGGAGAATGAAACTGGCTACAAGAATCTGTTGAAGATCGCGTCTGCCGCGCAAATGGACGGCTTCTATTATTATCCGCGCATTGACCATGATTTTCTCGCTTCACACGCTGAAGGGTTGATCTGCACCTCAGGCTGTATGTCTGCGGAGATTCCGCGTGCGCTGCTCAGCGAAAACCCCGCTGAAGCCGTGAAAAAATGGGACTGGTATTCCGAAGTCTTCGGCAGAGATAGATTCTTTGTTGAGCTGCAGCAGCACAACATCAAAGAGATCACGGACTTAAACAAACAACTTTTAAGTTTAGGCGCGCGTTATTCAGCAAGATTCATCGCCACCAACGATGTGCATTACATCAATCAGGAAGACGCGAAATTACAGGAGATCCTGCTCGCCATTCAAACACAGACCGTGCTTTCGGATCCCGAACGAATGAAGATGAGCGACGATTCGTATTATCTGCGCTCGCCTTTGGAGATGAGCAAGATCTTCTCGGAAGTTCCAGACGCGTTGAGCAATACACTGCTCATTGCCGAACGGTGTAATGTCGACTTATCTTTCAAGGGTTATCACCTGCCCGATTTCACAGTCCCTGAAGGATACACAACCGAAACTTATTTGCGCGCGCTGTGCCAGCAGGGGGCGCAGATAAAATTCAAGGCTGATGCCGCCAGCTCAAAGGTACAGGAAAGACTCGAGTATGAATTAAGCGTGGTCCACACCATGGGATTCGACGCTTACTTCCTGATAGTTTGGGATCTGTGCCGCTTCGCTCGTGAAAATGGGATCTGGTATAACGCGCGCGGCTCGGCCGCTGGTTCGATCATCGCCTACACACTCGACATCACAAGAGTTGACCCGCTTGAACACGCACTCATCTTTGAGCGGTTCCTGAATCCGGGGCGCGTGTCCATGCCTGATATTGATTTGGACTTCCGCGACGACCGCCGTTCCGAAATGCTGGAATATACCGCGCGAAAATACGGCGATGACAAGGTCGCGCAGATCATCACTTTTGGTACTATGGGAACGAAAGCCGCCCTGCGCGATGTCGCGCGCGTAATGGAAGTGCCATTACCCGAAATAGACAAAGTTGCAAAACTTGTGCCGTTCGTTTCAGGTAGAGCAACTACCATGAAAGACGCGCTTGAAGTTGCTGAATTCAAAAAAATATATAATTCAGATGCGCGCATCAAGGAAGTGGTGGATATTGCTGCGCGCATGGAAGGCACGGTTCGCAACGCAGGCACGCACGCCGCGGGTGTGGTGATCTCAGATCGGCCAATTCTTGATTACCTGCCACTTCATCGCCCAACTTCCAATTCGGAAGAAACACCCATTAAGTCAGTCACTCAGTTTGAAATGGGCATCCTCGAATTGCTGGGCATGTTGAAAGTGGATTTTCTCGGTCTGATCACCTTGACCGTGATGGCGCGCGCCTGCGACATGATCGAAAAACGTCACGGCATTAAGTTTGACCTGAACAATATTCCAATTGACGACCCCAGAGCATTTGAATTAATGGGCGCGGGACAAACCGCTGGAGTCTTCCAGGTGGAAGGCGGCGGCATGACTCGCTATATCGTCCAAATGAAACCAAAGAATCTCGATAACATCATCGCGATGGTCGCGTTGTATCGCCCGGGACCGATGGCCTTCATCCCCGATTATATTGCGCGCATGCACGGTGAAGCGGAAGTGGAATATCGCCACCCGGATATGGCTCCGATCTTCCAGGACACCTATGGAATTCCTGTTTATCAGGAACAACTGATGCGCGCCGCTGTGGAACTTGCGGGATACAGCCCCTCTGAATCTGACGAATTGCGCAGAGCAATCTCAAAGAAGAAAAAAGAAGATATCGATAAACATCGCGCCAAGTTCGTTAAAGGCGCTGTTGAAAAAGGAATGGACCAATCCACTGCCGATGCGATCTACATGGATTGGGAAGAGTTCGCGAGGTATGGTTTCAACAAATGTTTACCCGGCGACGTGGAAGTTTTGGATGCGTCCACAGGCCGCCTTGTAAAAATGGAAGATTTATACCGTGGAATCACGTCTATTACAAAAACTTTATCCTGCGATATTCCCGCATTAAAATTAAAGAATCAACTGGTTACAAAGGTAATGGACAACGGTGTCAAACCTGTTTTTCGTCTAACCACAGCGCTGGGACGTACCATCGAAGCAACAGGTAATCATCCTTTCTACACATACAACGGCTGGCGCAAATTGGATGATCTACAACCTGATGAATTTATCGCTGTTCCACGAATCATCCCAGTGGAAGGGCTAAACGAATGGCCCGACCACGAAGTGATCGCGCTCGGTCATTTATTGGCAGAGGGAAATCTGTGCCACCCTCATTCTGTATATTATTACAACCAGGATGAAGAACAGGTTACAGATTTCATTCAAGCCGCTGATACGTTTGAAAATGTCAAATGCACAATTGCCACACATAAAAACACTTATTCCATTTATGCCGCGCGCGTAGACAAGCGCTTTGAACCTGGCATATTCTCATGGGCACGAGAACTGGACATGTTGGGCAAGAACGCGTGCACAAAGGAAATCCCCGCGCCAGTTTTTGAGTTGACCAACCGCCAGATTGGGCTCATGATCAGCCGTATGTGGGAAGGGGACGGTCATATTGATGTGCTCGGACGTAGTTTATATTACGCCACTTCTTCACAACGCATGGCCCGGCAACTTCAGCATTTATTATTACGCTTCGGTATTATCGGCCGCTTGCGAACTGTTAATTTTCCTTATAAAGAAGGACGGATTGGCTATCAGGTCTTCGTCACAGGCTATGAAAATATCCTTACTTTTTTAGAGCATATAGGATGTTATTTTGTTAGCCAGAAACGTAGAGATTACCTTGCTGAGCTAACTGCGGTACTTCCCCCAATTGCAGTTGGCACAAAAGATATTGTTCCGACCGCTGTAAAAGAATATATCCGCACAGCCAAGGATCGATCAGGGCTTACTTGGAAGGAAATTTCAGCCACGACAGGTATTGCTCCGCGCGAATTTTCTCCCACAAACCCTGCTGGCAAGGTCGGATTTGGCAGAAATACTTTAAACAGATTAGGCCAATATTTTGATGACCCCAACATCAAGCGTTATGCACAAAGTGATTTGTATTGGGATCGCATTGCTTTTATTGAATATATCGGAGAGAAACAAACCTACGATCTTGAGACCGCTGAAACCCACAACTTCATCGCCAATGACATACTTATTCATAATAGCCACGCCGCCGATTACGGTGTGATCGCGGTTCAAACTGCCTATCTAAAATCAACCTACACCGCCGAATATATGACCGCTCTGCTTTCTGCCAACGCAGGCATAACAGAAAAAGTCGCTTTCTATGTGGCTGATGCGCGTACCATGGGCGTACCCGTCCTCGCACCAGATGTCAACGCATCAGGCTGGGATTTTGAGATCGAAGATATTGCCATCGAAGACAGCGTCGAGCGCAAAAATAAAATTAAACCTTCTATTCGTTTTGGATTCGGCGCGGTCAAAAATGTAAATCAAGCGGCAGTGGATGCGATCATTGAGGCACGCAAGGAAAATAAATTTACAGACCTCAACGATTTCGCCCGCCGCGTTGATCTGCGCACCGTCGGCAAGCGTTCGCTTGAATGTCTTATCAAAGTCGGCGCGCTCGATCAATTCGGCAACCGCCCCGCCATGATCGCTTCGCTCGATCGCGTCATCGCGATCAGCAGCAATCATTTCCGCGCGGCAGACGCGGGACAAATGAGTCTGTTTGGCGCGGCAACCGGCATCGTCGAAGAGATCCATCTTCCCGAAGTAAAAAATGTCGACAAGCGCGAAATGCTCAATTGGGAGCGCGAACTCATCGGCCTCTACATCACCGATCATCCGCTCAACGAATATCAAGCCACGCTCGCGCAGATCGTCAGTTATTTTTCCGCGCAGCTGCCCGAAGCCAGCCACGAAGAAAAAGTTCGCCTCGCGGGCCTCGTCACCATTATCCGTCCGTACACAACCAAAAGCGGCAAAGGCATGGGCTTCGTCACCATCGAAGATATTCAAGGCAACATCGAACTCGTGCTTTTCCCGAAAACATGGGACACCTATCGAAATGTCCTTACCGTCGGGCAGATCATCATTGTCGAAGGCAAAGTGGATATGGGGAATCTGCCGCCAAAAATTCTCGTGGACGTCATCAAGACTGAGATTAAAATCACCTCGGCCGCGGATGAAATTCTAGAGACGCCTCCCACGCCTGCCACAACGCTTCATTACAAATCGACAACTGCTCCTGCCCAAAAAGCGACTCAACCTCCAAAGCAGATTCCACCCAAGCCCATTGTGAATCAGTCAGTGACTGTAACTCACGTTGCCGACGAAACCACTCCCCTCGAAGGAGAGGGCTTGCCACCTCCGCCAGATAACTTCCCCGATGACTGGGACGCTGAATGGCAGCCTTCCTTTGACGAAGCGGCGACCGCATCCAAACCCGCGCCGAAATTTAAAAAAGATGAGCCCATCACGCCGCCGCGCGCGGCAGTTCCTTCGCTTTTAGAGGATCCTAGAGAGCAGCCAGCGCAATCAATTGATGAAGCGTTGACCTTTACGCGCATGCCATCATTGTACGTGCCGCTTGCAAAAGAAGAGGCGGATCATCCGCCCAAACAGATCACAGTTAATTTGCGCGCTTCTGAAGATAAGGAACGTGACAAGCGCAGAATTAAAACTTTGCATGGAACATTGATCTCATTCCATGGTCGGGATAAATTCTCTTTCCAGATTTTTGAGAATGGCACAGGCCACCTGATAGACTTCCCCAGCGAGACCACGCGTATCAGCCCCGAATTACTCGCGCGCCTGCTGCGAGTTTTGGGTGAAGAAAGTTGGCGCGTGGAAGAGATCACGTATCAGTAATTCATCAAGACCTCCGAGATTTTGAAAACTCGGGGGTCTTATTTCTCAAACCGTCAACCACGTACTTTCTATAAAGTGCGTGAGCATTTTTTCGCTTATAAGTCAGAATTATCCTGTCGATTTTCAAATCATTTGGCAACTAATAAAATTATTCCACGAATTGAAAGATTACGAATTCAAAAGGGGCTTTCGAAAAGAGCCATGGTGTTGACCCTGGAAACTCAAAACCATAATAACCTCCGCCTTTGAAATTAGTATTCATAGTTCGGATCCAAGTTGGGACAGGAGCTGGAATTATCAGTCGTTGTGCCTCTTCTAGTTTTGGCAGGATGCGCGCAGAGATTTTCTGATTAAAAATACCAGAAGGAACAACCAGGTAATCGCCGTTTCGGAGGCGGCTTTTTGTTGTGTCATATTGAATCATCCCTGCTTTAATTGAATACCACTGCCAGCCCCAACGTCCTGTTTGATAGATACGGGCTTCCTGCGGCAAATCCTCTCGTATTTTAAAAGCATATATACGATAAATATCAGAATAATAATAATCTGAAACAGCGAGAGCCACCCCCAACAAGATTGTCAATGCAAAACTAATGACATCCCTTGAAACGATCATTCCTTGTTTTGAAAGATGACTGCCAAGAATCAACAAGACCGCAGGCATCACAAGGAAAATATGTCTGATTGCTATAAATGGGGAAAACAAGATAATGAATGTAATTGTCCCGGCAATCCATAAACCAAGCACTATTTCCTGCCCAAATTCATTTCTGTCTTCTCTTTGCCATGCTGCCATTATGTTTTGATATAGAATCAAAAGGATAAATCCGTTTACGAAAGCGCCAGTAATGAAAAAAATTATCCAATAAGCCATGAATTGAGTTTGATTTGTAAGAATCATAAAAGCATTCAAGGCAAACCCACTCGCCAAAGCGGCCAGCAATACGCCCCTGCCAGCAGAATCATTTCGTTTCAGCTAGATGAAGCTAATTGCAAAAGGTGGAACAGAGCCGACTCCGGCAATCCAAGTGATCAGTCTGTAAGATATCATTTGAAAGGTAATATCGTTGAGGTCTGGAGTTGGTCTTTCAAACATGTATATCGCCCCGAAATCAATATAATTAAACCAAGACCAAAGTGCCAGAACAATCACAGGTATCCCTAAACTCCAAATACTTTTCCAATGACCCCGGTATAACATCGCAAAAATAAAAATGGGAAGCAATGTTAAGCTGATATATTTTGTTAAACATGCGATTGCGACGGCCAATCCAGCAACCAGGTATTTTTTATGATCCTCCTCTTTTGCGGAAAAAATTGCCAAAAAGAATACCAGCCAAAAAGCCATAAGCGGAATATCCACCATTAAATCTTGGCCGGGTAAAAAAGAGGGGCCTAACGCAAAAAGACCGGTCAGAAATAATTTATGGCGAATTTGAAAATGGTTTGTCAGCATGTAAAAGAGAAAAATAGCCAGAGCGCTACATAAGCCAATAAACATGTGCAAAGCCACCTCAGATTCGCCGAAACTTCTAAGCACCAATGCATATACAAAAGGGATGAAAAGCGGTTGATTAATATTAAATATCGGTTCAGATGTATTTCCCCAGTTTGTTTCCTGAGAAAGCGGGTGAAATGGATCATGAAGAATCGCCTTTGCCATTTCCAAATAGGCCGTATCGTCTATATGGACGGCTTTCGTTAAGTTAACCCCGACCGCGATTAAAACAAAAAATGACAATATAAGAAACTCTTTAAATGTCGGGGTATTCTTAATCATATTTCACCACCTTGTTCACCAGCATGCAGCAATATCCAATCAGCGTTTCATAAATAATATTATCTAAGCTATCTTTCCCCGCCGCACTGCATGGCCTCACTTCATAATTATCAGGTTTTTGAAATACTCATCTGTTGATTCGAAGTAAACAAATTTAGCCATGTTTATTTATATGCATAAATTCTACACTATAAAAGAAATCCATGCCGTCAATGTGGTTCGCGCCTTAACTCTTTATAGTGTCCATTCCCGAATACAAATTGGTTTCGCATGGTAAGCCTCTAAGAGACTGTTTAATAACTCGATAAAAGCTTGGTAAAAGCGAGAAAATCGGGCAAAATTGGATGATGATCAAATCAAACCAAACTTACCCGACTGACTTGAATGATACCGAATGGAAGCAAATTGCGCCATACCTACCA
>CAIWRB010000322.1 GCA_903914955.1 uncultured Chloroflexota bacterium
ATAAATCCGGCGGCTGTTGCGGGTAGGGTAGTAAACAATATTCTGTTTTCAATAGTACAAAAATCGCGCGAATTATAGCGCTATTTTTGTACTCCCTTCATCAATTCATCCTTAGACCTTATAAATCACATCCAGATATTTTTTTAGTAAATCGCTGACCATACCGCGCAAAGGCAGAGTCGCCGCCATGCCGTAGACTGGAGCCATTGTCCCTTTTTCTTCGGGATGCGCTTTGACATGTTCGACTGCTTCCCGCAAATCAGCAATAAACCGTTCTGCTACGCCAGGCTGAGCATGCCGCAACGTGACGCAGATATGCACACAGCTAGGTTTGTGTAGCCCGTTCAAACTCCACTTCTTGTGCGCCATGAAATCCAAAACTTTATAAATATCAAGAGAGTCTGACGCAAACGCGATCACAAAAAGTGGGTCGCCAAGAACGCGCAATTCAGGGATTTCACGAATCCCTTTTTTAATGGCCGCAGCTGTTTCAAGAATTTTCCTTGTTGCAGATAAATAGCCTTCTGCGCCAATGGATGTCAACGCGGCCCAGCAAGCAGCGCTCAATGCACCAGGGCGGCTCCCTGCAAAGGTGGGCGAAAAATATAAACCGCCAGGCCATTCGGTGGATGTGTAATATTGAAAATGTCTCAGTTCCTGTCCACGATACAAAACAACTGACGTGCCTTTCGCAGCGTAACCGTATTTATGTGTATCGGCAGACATGGAGGTTACGCCAGGTAAGCGGAAATCAAACTGCGGCACTTTGTATCCCAACTTCTCCGCCCACGGCAGAACAAATCCGCCCAAACATCCATCGGTATGAAAACCGATATTATTCTGCCGGGCAAGTTCTGATAACTCCGCGATCGGATCAATCGCGCCGTGCGGAAAGGAAGGCGCCGAACCGACGATCACAACTGTGTTCTGCGTGATCGCCTTTCGCACAGATTCCGCATCTGCTCGAAAGGTTTCGCCGACAGGGATGTGGATCATTTTGATATTAAAATATTCACTGGCTTTATCGAAAGCGGCATGCGCAGTAACGGGGACGACCATCTCAGGCTTCGTAATGCCTTTCTTCTCACGCGCCCAATCCCGATAGGTTTTCATTGCCAGCAAAATACTTTCCGTGCCACCAGATGAAAGCGTACCGCAAACATCCTGCCCCGCCCCGCCGAGCATGTCCGCTGTCATCGCCACGATCTCAGCTTCGAATTTTGTCGCGCTTGGCCAAACATCCGCGTGGAGCGGATTGCTTTGGGAGTTGATGGCGTACACTTGATTTAAAAAATCAATATGCTCCTGATCACCATGGTAGACAGCGCCTGAAACAAAGCCATTCTTCCATTGAGATTCTTCCTGATCGCGCATGGATTCCATCTCATGCAAAACATCAGCGCGCTTGCGCCCGGTTTCGGGGATTTGCGTGAATGTAGTAAATTTATTTTTGTATGGCTTGGATGAAGATTCAAGCCCAACCATGATCTCATCGTATTCGCTATCGATCTTTTGGCTGACGCCGGGAATGGCTTTTAATCCTTTTTCAACAGATGCCAAAAAGCGCGGGTTTAATTTCCCCAGTTGTTTTATGATGTTATCTTTCCAATTCATGAGTGATTCTCCAAAGTTTTGAGGAATGCGGACTTAAGTCTGCGTTCCAATTAATGCTGTCGATTTAACCGCGCATGGATCTTGCGATTGGCTTCATAAATTGCGACAAACTCTTTGAAAAGTTCGTCGTAAATATTGCGGTGGTCAGGATTCGGCGTGTATGTCTTGGATATCTTCACGCGGGTGCCGATCTCATCATATTTCATGTAACCAAGCGAGGCTGAAGCCAGCAAAGCCGCACCGCGCACATTGGCCTCGATCGGGTCTTTGACCTGTCGAATGGGACGGTTCAAAACATCCGCATGGATCTGACACCAAATATTGGATTTCGCACCACCACCGACCATGTTGACGGCTTCCACTGGACGTTTGTTGAATAGCTCAACATATTTCAACAACCAGCGCGAGTTATATGCCACACCTTCAAAAACCGCCCGCACCATATGCGCGCGCGTTGTATTAAGTGATTGGTTATTAAATCCACCGCGCACCAAATGATCATCAACGGGAGTGCGCTCCCCATAAAGCCACGGTGTAAATATTAATTTGTCACTGCCGGCAGGCGTGCGCTCGGCGATCTGATCGAATAGCTGATATGCATTCGAAGGCTTCACGCCCGTGGATAATTCATCCTCTGGAAAGATAATATTATTACGCAGATATTGCAGGCATCCCCCGGCACATTCCTGTTCGTTGGTCAACAGGTATCGCCCCGGTATGGCAGAAGGGAGAGCGCCTAAATTATGGAACAAGTCGGTTTTTTTGAATGGGACATGACAGGTCAACCAGCCGGAAGTTCCAATATATAAATGTGGTTCAAAATCGCGCACCGCGCCAGATCCGATAGCTGCGGAGTGGACATCCGGCGATCCCATCAATACCTTGACATCTTCACGCAAACCCCAGGCGCGGGCAATATCGGGGCGAAGAGTCCCCAGTATTGCATTGGCAGGTTTCAGGTCAGGAAGTTTAGCGCGATCTATCGTCGAAAGTTTAATGAGACCCTCATGATATGTGACATTCTCAATATTGCGATTATCCGTCAGCCAATTCAAAGTGATCGAATTAAACGATGCCGCAAAATTTCCAGTCAAACGTAAGCCGATGTAATCCACTGGTTCGAGAAATTTATATGCGCGTTGATAAATATCGGGGCGTTCGTATTTGAGATATAAGATATGAGCGGTAGGGTCTTTACCCGATTTTCCAGGAATTCCACCAGTCAAACGAATCCAATTTAAAAGTTTCGCAAGCCCATATCCCTCAACTTTGAGCGGCCCATCAACCAGCTTGTTGACATAAGGAGCACCGCGTGAATCCATCCAGATGATGGCATTCCCCAATGCATTGCCATCCTGATCAACTGCGACAGTCCCTGACCATTGTGCTGTAATTGCAACTGCAACAATATCATCATTGGGAACAAGATTTTTCGCAAGCAATCTTTGTCCCGCTATTTGGATGGCGTTCCACCAATCCTCCGGTGCTTGTTCAGCCCCACCGCCGGGTGGAAGTAAGATTGGCGTTTCCTCAAATTCACTGCCAATCAATCCGCCTTGGGTAGAAAGTAATGCAACTTTGGGCCCGGATGTACCAAGATCTATAGCAAGTATGAATTTATTTTCTTCTACCATTTGCCGCCTCAAGATTTGGAATTTATAGGGAATGCTTCCAAGATGATACACCAACATTTCAGAATAGCCAACCAGATCATGTTTCAATAAAAAAACCCTTGATCAATGATCAAGCCTTTCCTTCTATGGCCCCGGAGTAGGTGTCCTTGAAGGAGTGCTGGTCGGTGTAGGCGTCCTTGAAAGAGTGCTGGTTGGTGTGGGCGTCGGCGGCGGGGTGAAAATCGGCAACACAATGATATCAGTTCCCGGGTCGATCTGCAGATAAATATCCTGCACCCAACATGGGACGTGGTAAGTTGGATTGTCCACCAACAGCCAGCCTGGGATGCTTCCACGTCCAACCAGCTTAACACTGATACCTTCCTTCAGCGAACTGATCACATCATAAACTGGACCTGGCCCCCACCAACACAATGCAGCTCGAGAAACAAGCGGATCCGCCGCTGGGGCAGGCGAAGCTGTCTCTGTCATTTGCGGCTCTGAGGTAAATGTAGTTGTGAAGGTAACCGTCTCGACCAGCAGCCCGTCAGCAATAGTTGGTGTAGCTGTTTCATTTGGTGCAGATGATAACCCAATGCCTTGAGGCATATTACAGGCAAGTATCGCCATTATCAGCATTAGCAAGACCGTGATATTTCTAAAAATAGTTTTTTTCATTTTATTCACCTTTCACTAAAAGTGATATTTTACTTTAATCTCGTTAATCATCGTTCTCGTTTTGGCCTCCATAAACCCGAGCAACCGCAGACTCGATCTCTGCATTTGAATGTTTTTCACATGCCACAAGCGGACGCGCCGCATACGAAACGAGGTTGCCGCCCGCGCTCATCACTTTGGCATCCAAAAACTTTCCGCTTTTGTCGGTAACCACGTAAAGTTGATACAGCTTACCGCACACGATACATCCATGTGTTTCACCTTTGGTATATTTTTCTGTCATATCAGCCTCCAGGAATTATTTAACTATACAACAAATTTTTGAAATTTCCGAATTGAAATCGTGAAATACATCTGTAATTTCAACAAGTTATCTTTATCACTTGTCCAATACGGAAATTTCCTGTATGCTTTCTAAGGCGAGAATAAAACCGCCTGAATCTAAAAACGAATTGGGCTCACATAATTTGGGTGTGTTAATATTTGCGATTAATATAGCCGCAGCAATGTGAACATCCGCTATGATCAATTATATTTAGAAGGAGAAAGCCATGAAACAAAGCATTCTATTTTCATTGGTATTTTTACTGATTAGCGGATGTGGGTTATCCACAAAGGAAACACCGATCGAAATTAGGGCGACTGAAATTCCACGCACTCCAACCGCGTCAGCAACAAATAACCCTCCCACAACAACTCCGCCGCCATTGCCTAACCTGATACAAACTACCACTGCCATTTCAGAAATAATCATCTTTCAGGATAATTTTAATGGTTTTCTGGCGAAGGAATGGAATTGGCTGAATGAAGACCCAGCTAACTGGTCTATGCAAATCGTTCCCGGTTCCCTGCAGATAAATATTGGAAGAGGATTTCTAAATCTCGAAAACGCGTCCAATATATTACTCATCCCAGCACCTGAAGGGAATTTTCAAATCGAAACAAAAGTCACCTTCCCCGCAGGGGGTGTACCTCATTTTGCAGGTTTACTACTTTATGAATCGGAGAAAAATTTCATCCAGGCCGGGCATGCTTATTGCAACCCAGTCAACAGATGTGTAGGAGATGGAGTGTATTTTGAAGAGTACCTTCAAGGTGATCTACTTCAAGAACCCTATATTGCCCAAAAATATAATCTGGAAAGCATTAGCCTGCGACTGGTATACAAGGATGGGTTTATCTCTTTTTTGAGCAGTCCAAACGGAATAGCCTGGTACCGCATCAATGAGAGCATTGCTGACTTTAACATTATCCAGGTGGGTTTGGTAACAGGCCAGAATTTGGAAAGTTTATCTCCAGTCTTGTTTGATTATTTTCAGATCAAAAGCCTGAAATAATGGGTTCGCTACAAATCAATTGATCCATCTCGTATTACGAAAATTCAATTTTGACCAACACTCATGGTGATACAAATGACAAACAAGATCAAACCCTCTGAAAGAATATCATCACGTTTTCAGATGTCAGATGAAAGCGCCAAATATTTCCTTGGTTGCGTTCAAAAAAGTTTCAAGAAAGAAAGACCTCCCCACAAGTTGATCGTGGATTTCATTGACACACAGAATTTTGAACTCCTGCTCACTCCGTACGAGATCGCAGCCATGATGAACGAAAGCGGCACATGGGCGTTCGCATTAGCCACCGAACCTCCCATCCTAGTCGGCGATGATGATGATGATTTTCCATTACAAGATTAATTATTTAGCTCGAAGAAGAACAAGGTCAAATAAATACATATAACCTTGGCCGCATCGCGATAACCCCGTTTTGCGCAGTCAACCAAAAGAAGGAGGATAAAGCTGAATGTCTTTATCCTCCTTCTTTTTAACTTTATCAAGAATTTTACTTCTGCGTTATGGTAACGGACTCGATCACATCCCCTGTAAAAGTGGGGTTTTGTCCCGGATCGCGAAGTGTGATGGTACTCAAGACACCCATGCCCTCGAGCACCTGTCCAAAAATGGTATACCCACCATTCAAGAATTCCTGTGGAGAAAAAGTAATAAAAAACTGACTCCCATTGGTATCTCGTCCAGCGTTCGCCATTGCCAGCACACCCGCTTTAGCAAACGTAAGATCATTATCTTCATTCACAAATTTATAACCCGGGCCGCCAGTACCCGTGCCTGTAGGGTCGCCGCCTTGTGCCATAAAATCTGACAAAACACGATGGAAAGTCACGCCATCAAAAAAACCTTTACAACCCAGGAAAGCAAAACTATTCACTGTGATCGGTGCTTTGGCGGGATACAACTCCGCAACGATCTGACCACCCTTTGCCAGCTTAATGTTCGCAAAATATCTCTTCGCCGTATCGATCAGCATTGGCGGCGCTTCGCTATAAGTATCAGCGGCGGCGATCGAATCAAATATCCCACAAGCAGAGGTGGTGCTATTAACCACGCTGTTGGAGTTTGAGTCAGTCCCAACAGCATCTACATTGGACTTAGGTCTAGAAAGCAAATACCAGGAAAACAACGCGACCAAAACCAAAACCACTCCAAGCGCCGTATATTGCATGGTCATATCGGGCTTCTTGACAACTTTTTTTACAGGTTTCTTTTTTGCCATAATAACTTTCTCCTTGAATGATATATCTATATTATAACAACCTTGCGCGCAAAGGAGTTATCTTGTATGCTTGCCGCACCATGCGAAATTATTTCAAAAAACAGATCGCCCTTCCACAAGACCACGGTTCGTGGGTATTCATTTTAACTCCTTTACTTGTTGGCATCTTCGCAGGCGGAAAATTCGATCACGCAATCTTCAATCTTTTAATAGCCGCGACTTCTGCATTCATGATCCGCCAACCGATGACGATCATCGTAAAAGTAAGATCTGGCAGACGCCCAAACTCTGACCTAGCCGCCGCCCGATTCTGGATACTTATCTATAGCAGTTTCGCCGCCCTGGCATTGACCGCGCTCATCCGCGACGGATTTGGCTATCTGTTATATCTGGCAATACCGGGCGCGCCGGTCTTTGCGTGGCATCTGTGGCTGGTCAGTCAACGCGCAGAGCGGAAACAAGCGGGCATAGAGATCATCGCCACGGGAGTTCTGTCGCTGGCCGCGCCTGCCGCCTACTGGGTGGGACTTGGCCGCTACGATCCGCATGGATGGTGGCTTTTGATCTGGGTCTGGCTGCAATCAGCCGCAAGCATAGTCTACGCATATCTCAGGCTTGAACAACGCGATTTGAAACAGGATCAGCTCCAAAGCGGGAAAAAAAGCGCGTTGTGGAAGATGGGCAATCGCGCATTCTTATATACATCCTTTAATTTAAGCGTGACGCTTATACTTGGTTGGGCAAATATCATTCCGCAGCTTATCTTCATCCCATTTCTAGTACAATGGCTTGAAACGATCTGGGGCATTACTCATCCTTCCATTGGATGGAAACCCATACGAATCGGCATGCGTCAATTCACGGTCAGCATGTTGTGGATGATATTATTTATCCTCTTTAATAAATTCTAAAACGGAGCAATTATGAAAGACAGCATCATCCTCGTCACGAACGACGGCATGGGAAAAGCGCCCACCCCTCAACTGCAACATATACTTGCCGCAAAATATTTTGAACTACTGCTGCAAAACAATGAATTACCCGCGGCCATTTGTTTCTATACCGACGGCGTTCGGCTAACCGTCAGCGGCTCGCCTGTACTTGACCAGCTCAAAGCGCTGGAAACAAAAGGAGTGCGACTGATCATCTGCACCACCTGTCTCGATTATTTCGATATCAGAGGCGATGTGCAAGTTGGCATCATCGGCGGGATGCCCGATATCATCGAAGCGCAAACAAAAGCATCCAAAGTGATTACAATATAAACAGCTTTCGCTCAGAGTGTGCGAAACTTGTATAAAAAAATACCGGAGAAGAATCAAATGAATTTTGATCTAAGCGTAGAACAAAAAGTATGGAAGAAAACCGTCCACGATTTTGTGGCAAAAGTTGTTAAACCCAAGGCGCATGAAGTGGACGAAACCAGCGAGTTCAACTGGGAGGCTGTTCGCAAAGGCGGTCCGCTCGGATTAATGGGATTGAGCATACCCGAAGCCTACGGCGGCTCCAATGTAGATATGATCTCATCCGCCATCGCAATGGAAGAATTGGGCTGGGGCTGCGGTTCGACCGCTCTGGCTTTCACCGCCCACAACGGACTCGGTACCGCACCCATCGCACTTTATGGATCAGAGGAACTGAAAACAAAATGGCTTCCTTTGATGGCAGAAGGCAAAAATAAACTTGGCGCGCTGGCTTTGACCGAACCCGGCGCAGGTTCTGATATTCAAGGCGGCGTGGTCACCAAGGCTGAAAAGCAGGGGGATGAATGGGTTATTAACGGCGCAAAGATGTGGTGCACAAATGCCGGTATTGCGGAATATATCATCACCCTTGTCCGCACGGACCCGAAGGGCGGATCAAAGTCATTAAGTATGATCCTGGTTCCGACTGATTCACAAGGCTTGAATATCGGTCCAGCCGAAAAGAAAATGGGATTGCACGGCTCCCCCACACACGCAGTCAACTATGACAATGTTCACGTACCTCTGGGAAATCTCGTTGGACCCGAAGGACGTGGACTGCAACAAACCCTGGCGACTTTGGACGCGGGCCGAATCAGCATTGGCGCGATCTCTATCGGGCTGGCTCAATCCGCATTGGAAGCGGCGGTAGATTACGCCCGCCAACGCAAAGCGTTTGGTCAACCCATCGCGGAATTTCAAGCGATCCAATTCAAATTATCAAACATGGCAATGGAAATTGAACTGGCGCGCACCATGTTGTACAAAGCCGCGTGGTTAAAAGATGAAGGCCGCCCGTACAACAAGGAAGCCGCCATGGCAAAACTCTTCGCAACAGAAATGGCGGAACGTGCCTGTTATGACGCGATCCAGATCCACGGCGGATTTGGCTATAGCAGTCTATATCATGTTGAACGCATGTACCGCGACGCGCGCCTGATGACCATCGGTGAAGGGACAAGCGAGATACAAAGATTAGTCATCGCAAGGCATGTGCTGGCGAGCGAGTAGACCAACCTCGCATATTCTTTCCTCGGCAGGAAATATCAAATGGCTAAAATTTTGATCGTGGACGACGACCTGGAAGCAACAGATTTGTTCGAAAAATTCCTAACTTTTGAAGGCTATGAAACAACTTCGTTAAATGAAAGCGCCAGGGCTATAGATATAGCCAATATGATCCTCCCTGATCTATTTATCCTTGATCTAATGATGCCTCCACCGGATGGTTTTAAATTGTGCAGGCTCTTACGGGCAGATCCTAAATTTGAACTTACGCCCATAATTATTATTACTGCCTTAGACGATAGTGACAGCAAAGTAATTGCCTACGGCGCCGGGGCAAACGATTATTTGACAAAGCCGTTCCACATTAAAGAACTCGCTATACGAGTAAAAAACCTTTTATAAAGAAATTCGCCCTTATAATAAAAAAGCAGCACACTTTTGATGGTGTGCCGCTTTTTTATTACTGAACCTGAATTCTTACTTTAATGTACGAACGAATGCAATAACCTGCCAGATCTGTTCATCTGTCAAGACACCCTTCCAGGCAACCATGGAAGTGCCTTCCTTGCCGGTGTTTACCCGCCAGTAGAGATAGTCATCGCCAACTGTGGGAGCGAACACGGCCAGATTCTTTGGTTGAGGATCAAGCGCAACTCCAGCAGGGCCATCCCCGTGACCCTGGGGTCCGTGACAGGTTTCGCAATTGGTCTTGAATACTTCTGCGCCGGCAGTAGAGGCATCCGCCCCAAGAGGGCTCTTCGCGCCCGCATACTCAGCCGGAACAGGAGCTACTGTGGCAACAGCGTTTCCACCACCGCAAGCTGCCAAACCGAGGGCAGCCAAAACTACTAGTACAAACAAAATTTTCTTCATTATCATCCTCCGTTATTATATAGTCGAAAAGTGGTCTGAATTATATACATATTGTGAATTTATGTACAGCCCGGAATCTCGGGTAAGGCAGATTCTTTTATGGAATATTTTCTGAGTAGAATCATCAAAAGGAAAGTTGCTCGATTCTGCCCTGAGGATCAACAGCTTACTTCCCGGAGTTTTTCACCTCATGCGTACCCTCAGCATTATCCTGTTTTCTAACACTGGTCAACCATCCGACAACGATTATTAACAGAAAGAACGCAATTCCAGCGAACAACAACCCCGCCAAACTCATATTTGGCCCATCCCCTGCTTCAGATAAAATACGCATTGCCAACATATTCGCCTCCGTATGATTTTTTTTATATTGAGGTTATACGTGAAAAGATAATTCATGTCAAATGGAAAAATCAGATTTGACTTCTAACTCAGCTACAGCGCTGACGGGAAAAACCGACACGGGGAGATCATGTTTTTTGTTGAGTTATATATTCGGTTCGCAGTAAGGTAAAATTCAACAACTTTTTCAGTTGGAGAAAAGATATGAGCCTTAAGCCTTGGTATAAGATTACCAAATGTTCCGTAAAGCTCCCTGCTTTAGCAGTGG
>CAIWRB010000323.1 GCA_903914955.1 uncultured Chloroflexota bacterium
GGTTGGGGAAACTGCTTTTGTTGGCATAAGCACAGTAGTTGGTGAACACGAGACCAGTACGGTTACAACAATTATTGACAGAAGTATATTCGTTTTCATTTGTCTCCCATTTTACGCAAGGAATTACCGCTCCCAGCGGACAATTACCCAGCCTTGCGTGCAAGTTAGATTATTGTTTTAGTCGCCATGACGATTCAGAAACTCTTGAACAATTGGATTTATTTCTTCTCGATGTGTGATGCATGCAAAGTGGCCTCCTTCTTCTAATTTAAGAAAGTGTGCACCTGGTATTGTGTGAGCTGTATATTCTCCCAATTCAATAGGTATGATCGGGTCATTTACTGCATGAACGACAAGAGTTGGCACAGTGATATGCTCTATTGGATATGTTTGAAAAACTGTTAGTTGTTGCAAGTCGTTTATCATGCCTTCACGGCGTGGGGTTGTTGGAAAAGTGGTTTGGAAGAGAGTATCAAGGAGGCGCATTTTTTCTCGCTCAAGTTTGATTCGGGTAAGCAAGGCACGGCTAATCCCATTTGCTCGAAAAACAACTTGGGGGGCTATGGCGTAGAGTAGCCAGGGAATGAAATCTGACTTTAGCATGAAAGGATAAATGGCTTGCAAGACAGCTGGTAAGGGGGGAACCGCGCGGCTTGCGGCTGATAGCATAATGAGTCCTCGGCAGCGCCTAGAATGGCGTAACGCAAACTGCAGAGCAGATGGCCCTCCAGCAGAGAGTCCGATGATAATGACAGAGTTAATATCGAGAGTGTCAAGCAATGCCGCATACACATCTGCTTGAGCTTCTGGTGCAGGATTCGATGGTGACGGTGACCGCAAATATCCAAAGCGGGATGGCGCAACGTATTGAAATTGCCCACCAAATAATTGAGCCAACCAAAGTCCCATATCATAACCACCCCCGCTGCCATGGGATATTAGAACGCTGCTTCCGTGACCGATGAGTGCGGCTTCTATTATCCCTACAGATGTTTTGTACATTTGACTGCCCGCTTGCAGATGCCTGCGGGCAGTCAAATGTACTTTCTTATACCTTGCAATGAATGATAACAATTTTTTTCTTGATAACATAGATGATGCTGGCGTCGCGGTAGACTCTCTTCATACCATCCAAATGTGATTTGTCAGGATACACCATGCTTTGTTTGGCAGTTTTATCTTGTTCCAAAATTAGGGGAAATGAAGGCGTGGCAACCTCCATATCCCTACTCTTGGATGGTGCAGCCTATGGCAAGATTTCCACGCTCAATGTGTACTTCACGGTTTGTTGGGTTAGTGACATCACAGTAATGTAATAATCCTGGCTGACAGACAATTCAGAACTCCAGTTCGTTACGGGGACGAACGTGATTATCACGTCTGCCGAAAGAGAAAAGACAACGTAAGGGTCTGCGCTCGAAGCCGGTTCGGTAGCCAGGTTGACCTTCATATGCTGACCCTTCATCGCGTAAAGTACAAAACCTATCGTGCCATTGGACGCAATGGCGCCGGAGGTTTGCCAACTGGTGGCATTCGGCTGGAACTGGATGCGATTCGTTTGCGGCGATGTAAAACCATTGCTCGAAGCCTGACTGGTTGCAATACACTCAGCCGAGGGACCGGGAATTGCAGCGAAACTCCCATCCGGCGCAGCGGGATACCCCATCATAGATCCGCACTCAAACTGACTGGGCGGTCCGACAGAAATATCCGATACCGTCTGGTTTTCGGTAACTGTGACCGGAGTCAGCGTCAAACTATCTAAGGAATAGCCCACACCTTCGCCGTACACCAGATAAGTTCCTGGTGGCACGACAATATTGAAGGGCGCTATTCCAGAATCGGAGGCTTCGGTTTTTGCGATTCCCCACTCGCCGGTTGTCTGATCTACCGCATACACCGTCATGGACGGCACGGGCGGAGCCATCAAATGCACGTTTCCCATGATTGTGCTGGTTGCCCTAGATGAGGGATTGGCTGCGGGCGATTTCTTTATGAGAGTCGCCTGAACTGGCAAGTAATATTCTCCGCTGGGCGGGGTGATGATCTTCCAATAAATCGTATTGGCGTCAATGAAAGTGATCTGCGCTGTTCCCGTATCTGAGGCAAACGAACTTTGAAATATGATCGTTGCCTTATCCGCTTGAATACTTCCCTTGATCGAGTTATCCAGCGAATCAATTTTATTCCCGTTCTGGGCGACAACCCCGTGCGTGCCTTGCAATTGATCCCCAGTTTGGGATAAATCCAGGCTAAATAAAGATGCCGAGTCATACCAGTTTCCTGTAAAATCCACTGGCACTGAAGGACTGGATGTCGGTATTGTGGTTGGAGTGGCGGCTGGGCTTCCGCATCCGGCTAATAGGCAAAAGGTGAGCGTCAAGCCGATGATCTGAAGGATGAATCTTTTTGAGTTCATGCTGGTTGTTTTCCTTTTCTGGTTGGGAAGTATTGGCTAAATAATCCGCAGTCGCCTTTATTCAAAATGTGTCGCGGATAGACAAAATGATATTTGCGTTTGAATTTTTAGCATAAGCGTTGCATTCAGATAAACAATAAATATTTGACTTGAAGGAACTGCCTTCGCGCCCCTGTGCTGGCTACTTGGTTCATCCGCCCGGAAAAGGAGAATTATCATGCTATTTTACTCTCGTCTCGTAATCTAGGAGCAGCGTGATGAGTAAATTCCTTCTCTGGCTACAAGAGCGCATCAAATATTGGACAAAACCGGCTACAACAGTCATAATCATCTTATCCCGAGTTCGGGATAAATCATCGGCATCATTTCAGATCTGACAAGCAGTCGAACTGATCTGGTTGTAGAAAATGCATTGTTACGCCAGCAACTGATCGTGTTGAATCGACAGATCAAACGAACACAGCTAACCAACCCTGTTTTTCGAAAAACAAACTGAGCTCACCTTGGACAGTTAAGAGAAATCGTCTGGCGACATTTCAGCCAGAAACCCCAAAAAATCTAACGGATGAAGCAAGTAACCAGCACAATACTACTTTAAGTAGAATATCCAGTTGCGACTGTTGTGTAAGAAAAACATCATGGATTGATATCTAGGTTTTAAGATAAAAATTTGAGGAGAATGTTCATGACCGAAACAAAATCACCAGACATCACCATTTATGGCGCCTATTGGTGTCCGGACTGCCGACGCAGCAAACAATTTTTGGGGGAACATCAAATCCCCTATAACTGGGTGGACATCGAGCAGGATAAGGATGGCGAAGCCTATGTGTTGAAAAAGAATGACGGCAAGCGCATCATTCCAACGATTGAATTTGCGGATGGTTCCATTTTGGTTGAGCCATCGAATGCAGAGCTCGCTGCCAAGCTGGGATTGAAAACTACTGCATCGCGCCATCATTATGATCTGATCGTGGTTGGTGGCGGACCTGCCGGGCTGACGGCTGCGCTTTACACCGCTCGTGAAGGAATTGAGACACTGGTCATTGAGCGCGCCGCATTGGGCGGGCAAGCCGCAGCCACCGAACGATTGGACAATGTACCCGGTTTTGCAGAGGGTGTGTTGGGTTCAGAATTTGCATCCCAACTCCGCAAACAGGCTGAGCGTTTTGGCGTGGAAATGTTACAAGCGCAGGATGTGGTTCGTATCCACAGCCATGATAATTATCATTGTGTGTTCACTTCCGATGGTAGTGAATATAGTGCCAGTGCAGTATTGATTACTACGGGCAGCCGCTATAAGCATTTGGGCGCGCCAGGTGAAGATGATTTTATCGGCGCGGGAATTCACTTCTGTGCCACCTGTGATGGACCATTCTATAAGGGCATGCCTGTTGCTGTGATCGGTGGCGGAAACAGCGCGGCGGAAGAAAGTCTGTTCCTGGTCAAATTTGTGGAAAAGGTGACGCTGCTCGTGCGCGGCGGTAAATTGGCTGCAAGTCAGGTAATTCAGGAAAAGACACTCAATCACCCGCAAATCGAAGTACGCTTCAATACCGAAGTGACAAAGTTCACCGGCGCGGGAAGTAAGTTGAAGGCAGTTGAGATCAAGGACAGAAAAACTGGAGCGAGTGAAACCATTCATCCGTCGGGCGTGTTCGTGTTCATTGGGCTAACCCCCAACAGCAGCATTTTAGAAGGCACCGGTGTGGAACTCAATAAATGGGGATTTGTTCAAACGGGTCACGACCTGGTGCATGACGGTCGGCAAATTCCCGCGTTCAACGGACGCGAGCCAGTGTTCCTTGAGACCAGCGTGCCAGGCATCTTTGCCGCTGGGGATGTTCGCCAGGGCAGCACCAAGCAGGTTGCATCAGCAACAGGCGAAGGGGCGACTGCGGCGCTCTTAATCCGAGAATATCTTAAATTGGTGTAGGGCATGATTCGAGCAGTTATCTTTGATCTGGATGGAACGCTTGTCGAGACCGAGCAACTCAAAGCAGAGTCGTATGCGCGCGCAGCGATCCAATTAAAACCAAACACGTTCAGCGAGTCCGAAGCCATTTCTGCGTTTGAAGATTTCGTGGGCGGATCGCGCGAGGAAGTTTCCAAAGGGATGTTGTATCGCTTTCGGTTGGAAGATTCCGCCCGCTGTGCTGGCTACTTGGCTCATCCGTCAGCTATTCCCGTTATGAGTTAGTTCAGGTTGATTTTTCGCAAGCGACGGGCAAAGATCGAATTGCATACACATTTGATACAGAAGTTACGCAAAATACAGCCAAACTTGTCACGATCTTGTCAAAGAGATGAGCACAGA
>CAIWRB010000324.1 GCA_903914955.1 uncultured Chloroflexota bacterium
ATCAGCGGCTTCTTCCTTGACAAGAGTGGCGACGATCACGACATCATCAGCGTCATCCAACACAACGATATTTGCAGGGAGGGTAATATCACGCACGTGAATATTGTTCCCAATTTCCTTAAGGGAGGAAACATCAACTGTAATACGTTCGGGCAGGTCGGTGGGCAGACACTCCACTTCGAGAGCTTCCATACGATGCACAAGCACCGCACTGAAATCCTTCACAGCAGAGGAGACACCCACGAAGGTGAGGCGCACTTTCGTGCGGATCTTTTCAGTTAGATCGAGCGCAAGAAAATCGATGTGTGTGATAATGCCTTTTATATAATTGCGTTGTTTCTCACGCACAATGGCAGTAAATTCCTCGCCGTCCACTTCGATCGTCACAAGTGTGGATGATGTCAATTTGGCAAACACCTGCTCAACGACACGCGCATCCAGTGAGATCGAGATTGGTTGTTCAACATGACGTCCGTAGATCACGGCTGGCAATTGACCAGTGCGGCGCAAGGCTCTAACTTGCTTACCAGTTACATCACGTTTGCTAGCTTTAAGTACAACTTTTTCCATTATTACTCCTCGGCGCCTCTCACCGCGATCGCGCGATTACCTTCGCCATATAAAATGAATTTCTGAAAAGCGACTCGCGCCGCTGAACATTCGCTTATTTTTTACCGAACAGCATTCGTCCCAACAATAGCATGACGCCCGCGAACAAGCCACCGACCAACCCTGCGATCAACGCGCCGCGTGTGTCAATAACCGCGGTTACATTTCCTTCCACTCTGCTGGATAACAGAATGATCGTCTCGATCTTCTCACTGCGGACTTCGCGTCCTACGACAACGCCTGCGTAGGCATTGCCGAACTCGACGGTTTCCGCTACGACCACGGCTACCTGCCCGTTCATCGAGATTTTCTCAGCCCGAACAGCCATCGCCGCACTCTGCTGTATAGTTACTTCTTCAGCTTGGACAAGAGCAAAAGCTGCCTGATGAGCACTCACATTGACCGCATTTACTTCAACCACGGCGCCTTGATTTATTTCCACATCTTCGCCGTTGACCACCTGTGCCAAGCTTTGATGCATACGCACCAACTCAGCCTTGACCGTCTCCACATCAACTTGCGAGAGATTGGTCACTTGCGGCTTGTCATTTTCAGGGATCGGATATTGTTCAATCATTGGTATTTTTGGCAGAAAACGCGTCTCCTCGCGGAGACGCTGGTCGGATAACGAACTGCATTGTATACGCGGGGGGATAATTCGTCAAGTCAATCCTTCGATTTTAATCGCCCACTTCTCATCTCCTTCGCCACCTTGGAAGAATTCTCATCCCCCCGCCCATCCAACTGGCGGATAATATTGTCATGATCCTCATCATTTCGATTCTGGCTTAGCTTGTATCCCGCGTCAACGCGAGTCACATCCACTGCAAAACCGACTATACCGTTCATTTCCTTCTGTACAAGATCCTGCGGCAGATTTTCCAAACTATACGAAGTTGGTTCTTCATGATTTTTCACCAAACGGCTGAGCATGGAATACAACGCCTCCCCCTCCAGCAAGCGGACTCTTCCATATAGATGCACCATCATATAATTCCAAGTCGGCACGTTGACATGGTCATACCAACGTGGTGAGATATAAGTATGCGCTCCTTGAAAAATAAGCAAAACCTCCCCATCACCAAAACTCTTCCACTGCGGGTTGGCGCGGGACATGTGTCCCAAAACTGTCAACGACCCTTCTTTGCCTTCGATCACCTCCACAGGCAAGTGAGTCGCGAGCGGTTTTTCTCCATCATGGGTTACGAATGCAGGGAAATTGTTTTTCTGCAGGAATTCCAGAATTTTCTCTCGATCTTCTTCACGATAAAGCTTGGGAATGTACATTGTTTGAACCTCATTTTTTAACTTCATTTTACTCTATGATAATTAAGTATTCAGCGTACGCAGGACCCTCCCTCAGCTCAGGCCTTCCCCCGAAATCGGAAGGGGATCGACTTATTTTTTTACCCGATCACCTGCTTTCTTCCGTGTATAATCTGCGCATCTTATATAATGGGACAATAATGAAACGCTACCTGCTCTTTACAGTTTTCGTATCTGGTATGACCACTCTCGCGGCGGAGCTTGCCGCTGGAAGACTCATCGGGAATGTCTTTGGAACAAGCAATCTAGTTTGGGCGAGCATTATCGGGCTGATCCTGATCTATCTGACCCTTGGATATTTCCTCGGCGGTAAATGGGCGGATGCCAACCCAACACCGGGAGCGATGTATCGCATTCTCGCATGGGGCGCGTTCACAATTGGTCTCGTGCCTTATATTGCAGGACCAGTTCTCAGGTCCGCGGCGACCGCATTCGAAGCGTTGAGCGTCGGTATCATGGCAGGGTCATTTATCGCCGTGCTGATTCTGTTCAGTGTCCCCATCACTTTACTGGGCGCGATTTCCCCTTTTGCGATTCGTTTATTAGTGGACGATACTTCAAAAGCGGGGCAAGTTTCGGGGCAGATCTATGCCATCTCAACGCTTGGGTCATTCATTGGGACATTCATCCCCACGCTTGTCACCATCCCAACCATTGGCACAAAATTAACATTCTTTGTCTTCGGGCTATTTTTACTGTTCGTTGCATTGGCAGGCTTGGGGAAATTTTCAAGTCAGCGCGAGATGTTTACATTCATGTGGATGCCGGTGGTGCTCGCGCTTGTCGCAGTACTTTCTGCGGGGCAGGCGCTCAAGCATTCCGCGGGACAGGTCTACGAAGCCGAGTCTGCATATAATTATATTCAGGTGCAGGAGTCGAACGGCTTTACACTCTTGAAGCTCAATGACGGTCAGGGCATTCACTCCATTTATCATCCCGACACTTTGAATTATGGCGGCCCGTGGGAACAATTTTTAGTCGGCCCGTTTTTTTACGCGAACCGTAAACCGCAGGATATAAAACGCATGGCGATCGTCGGCCTCGCCGCAGGTACCGCCGCCCGTCAGGCCGCGGCGGTTTATGGCGATATTGCCATCGACGGTTTTGAGCTTGATGAAAAAATTGTGGAGGTTGGTGAAAAATATTTTGGGTTGAACCTGCCGAACCTCACAGTCCACATCGGTGACGGACGATTGAACCTTGAACGCAGTCCATATCAATATGACATCATCGCAGTGGACGCCTACCGCCCGCCATATATCCCACCGCACATGACCACGCAGGAATTTTTTACGATCATTGCTTCGCACTTAACTGACAGCGGGGTTCTGACCATCAATGTTGGTTCAGTCCCCGGCGACCGCCGCCTGATTGACGGACTCGCCACAACGATTGGCACCGTCTTCCCATCCATATATATTATGGATATTCCAGGAACACTCAATACCATGATCTTCGCAACCAAACAACCAACGGCCCGCGAAAACTTTTCCACAAACCTGGTCGCGTTGGCCGCAGACCCAAATATTCATCCATTGCTGATCGCGGCCATGTCATCCACGTTTACAAATTTCAAAGATGGGTACACAACTACCACCGTCTTCACGGATGATCTCGCGCCCATCGAATGGATCGTCAATGATATGGTTGTCAGCTTCGTCCTGCAAGGCGGACTGGAATTTTTACAGTAACATTTTCTTAGCCTCCAATATCCACACCATTGGAGTTATCCCATCAACCGCCTGGAAACTTTCGAGTCAAAACCCTTATAACATGAAAACTATCCTCTCCTATCTCATCTCGCTCATGGTCCCGCTCGCCCTGATCGGCACAGCTTTGCGGATCCTGCTCTCGCCGGTCTTCTTCAATATCGAATATCGCATGCCCTACTTCCCCGCTGACGAATATGGCTTTACGCAAAAAGACCGATTACATTGGGCGCCTTTCGCTATAGAGTATCTCGTCAATAACGCAGGAATTTCTTATCTCGGTGATCTGCAATTTGAAAATGAGGACCCGCTTTTTAACGAGCGTGAACTCAGTCACATGTCAGATGTGAAGAAAGTAGTGGGCGGCGCTTTACAAATTTGGTATATCTCCCTTGCCATTTTATTATTCTTCGGTTCCGTCGCGTATCGTGGAGACTGGGGTTTCGAATATCTTTTCGCCCTGCGTCGCGGTGGAATTTGGATGATCGGATTCGCTATTACTCTGGGTCTCATCGCAGGGGTCGGCATCATCGCCAATCCAAATGTGTTCGAACAATTCTTTGTTTTATTTCATTCACTCTTTTTCAAAGGAGATTCGTGGCTCTTTGAATTTTCAGATACCTTGATCCGCTTGTTTCCAATGCGCTTCTGGGAGGATGCCTTTCTGTGGGCTGCGGTGCTGACATTGGGGGGCGGGGCTGGAATCGCGTTTGGAATAAAACAGCGTGTATAATTCAAATAAAAATTAGCATAGCAATCATTGGCGCTGCGATTTACCTGAAGGAAATAATACATGACCTTATCATTAGATAAAAAAATAGCACTCATTACCGGTGGATCACGTGGAATTGGACGCGCGATCGCATTGGAATTCGCCTTACGCGGCGCGGCGGTGGTGGTCAATTACAACAAGTCGCCTGAAGCGGCCGAAGAAGTGGTCAAGCAGATTCAATCCGCAGGCGGAAAAGCCGCCGCATTTCAAGCCGACGTTTCTGATTTCAAGCAGGCTGAAGCTTTGGTGAAATTTTCTGTGGAAACTTTTGGTGACCTGAGCATCCTCGTCAACAACGCAGGCATTACCCGCGATCAATTGATTATGCTGATGCCCGAGGCGGATTGGGACGCGGTCATCAATACCAACTTAAAGAGCACGTTCAGTTGTTCGAAAGCCGCAGTCAAACACATGATGCGTAAACGCGTTGGACGAATTATCAACATCGCCTCGGTCGCCGGTCAAATGGGCAACCCGGGGCAGACGAATTATTCCGCATCCAAAGGCGGGCAGATCGCTTTCACCAAGGCCCTCGCGCGTGAAGTTGCGACACGCAACATCACCGTCAACGCCATCGCTCCGGGATTTGTAGACACTGAGATCCTTGACGGCATGACGCCTGAAATGCTTGAAGCCGCGCTCAAAATGATTCCACTTGGCCGCAAAGGAAAGCCGGAAGAGATCGCATACGCCGCCGCCTTTCTCGCCTCAGACGAAGCCGCATATATCACCGGTCAAGTCCTCGGCATAGATGGCGGCATGGCAATGATGTAAAAGGAGTTTCTATGACTGAAAACGCTCAAGGCAAAACAACCGTTTCACCAGATGTTCTCACAACCATTGCGCGCCTGTCTGCGTTGAGCGTACCCGGCGTGAGTAAACTTGCTCCTGTTTCTGGGGGTGTCAACCGCCTGCTTAAACGAGGTGCAGGTGACGGAGTTCGCATTGAAACGGAAGACAATACAGTTTATGCAGACTTGCATCTCATCCTCCAGGAGGATGTAAATATCCGCGAAGTCAGCCGAAACGTCCAGCAAAATGTTGCGCGCGCCATTCAGGAAATGGTCGGCATGGAAGTTGGACATGTCAACATTCATATTGAAGATATAGATTACGCTGATAGCGAGGCCTGAAAGCATGAAACCCCGAACCAGAGCACGCGGCATTGCTCTGCAGGTACTTTACGAAACTGATATTGCAAACAACCACCTTCCCGGCGACGTGTTGAAAATGCGTCTGGAGGAGATTCCGCTCGCCGATGATCTTGCCGAATTTGCAAGACAGATCATCTTTGGTGTGTTGCCGCTCACACAAGATCTTGACCAAATGATCGCGAAGTACGCGCCTGAATGGCCGCTCGAGCAGATCGCGGCAATTGACCGCAATATTTTACGGATCGCATTCTGGGAATTTGCCGTGTCACGCGAAACTCCCGTAAAGGTTGCAATCAACGAAGCGGTGGAACTTGCAAAACTATACGGCTCAGATTCCGCACCGCGTTTTGTGAACGGAGTGCTCGGCACACTTGTGGAACACGAAAACGAGATCCATCAAATTATTAAGAATAGAATTACATTAGACACAAAATTGGAAACTTAACTACTATGGAAATTCTTGGCATAGGACCATCTGAACTAATCTTTGTCGTTATCATTGCGTTGATCATCCTTGGCCCAAAGGATATGCAAAAAGCCGGCAAGACGATCGGTAAATGGATGCGCGAAATTATCACATCTGACGCCTGGGCAATGTTTCAGAAGACTTCACGCGAGCTGAAGACATTGCCCAACCGCCTCATGCGGGAAGCAAATGATGAAGTAAACAAGATTGGGAATGAATTAAATAACACAACCTCAAGCTGGATGAACAACCCAAACATACCGACACGCTCCACGCCGATCCCAACCTCACCCACACCAGAAAATCCACCCGAGAGTATTAATGTACCCTCCGAAATAGAATCAACACCAAACGAAAGCGAAGAACCCAATGCTTCGTAAATTTTTCCATGGCTTGTGGCGGATCATTACCGCCCCCTTTCGCCTTATCTATACAGTTCTCGCGTTCCCATTTCGGGTCATCGCTCGATTTCGTAAATTCCTAAATACCGAGCCTGATGAGCATCCTCTAACCGAGGTCTTTGTTGAGTTAACTACCAACAAAGATACACGCCAGATGCTGTGGGATCAGGTGGAAGCGTTCCGCATGCACCTTCTACGCGCAATCTTGTCGCTTGTGTTGACAGTAAGCATCTCCTTCTTTTTTACACAACAAATGATCAACTACCTCGCGCTGCCTATTGGCGGAATTCAAAGCTTAAAAGCGATCGAAGTCACCGAGACGATCGGTGTATTTATGAAAGTGGCCTTGTTCTGCGGCATCGCGCTGGCGATACCCTATATTGCATTTGAGCTCTGGTTGTTCGCCGCGCCGGGACTGAAACCCCGCGAACGAAAAATGGGGTTGTTTGGAATTCCTCTGGCAACCTTATTCTTTTTGGCAGGTGCGGCTTTTACATTTTACTTAATGCTCCCCTCTGCATTATTGTTCCTGAAAGATATTCTTGGGATCAAGACAGAACTGCGACCATCGTCTTACTTTTCATTTGTAATCGGATTGATGTTTTGGCTGGGAATATCTTTTGAATTTCCACTGGTGATCTATGTTTTATCTGCGATCGGGTTGATCAAACCGAAAATACTCGCCCAGCAATGGCGCCTGGCCATTGTGATCATCGCAATTGTTGCCGCCGCCATAACGCCCACCGTTGACCCGATCAATCAGGGATTGGTGATGGCGCCAATGATTCTGTTATATTTTATTAGTATTGGTCTTAGCTACATCGCCTACGCCGGGCGAAAGCGGAATATAGCTGAAGATCAGAAAAAAGCCGACAAAGAAGAATCAGGCTAGGGCGTGGCGCGAAGCGGTCCGCTTTGCGTATCCAAGGAGAGAGAATGAACAAGCTATCAACACATCGTATGTTAACTACGGTGATTTTGTTTACCTTTGTTTTACAGGCTTGCACAATTTCATTATTCGACAACCCGCTCAACCCCGGCGGATCCACGCCAATTCCCCCGGATGAAATTGCTTCGCCCACTCCACAAGTCATGGCGCAAACCAATTTTGTGGTTACATTGCCTGAGCCGCTTCAACCAAATGAATCGCTGGCAATTGCCGTCATGGATGAAGTGACCGGACTTTCATTGAACGCATCGCAATATCCAATGAGCCCAAGAGATTCGATCACATACACAGCGGTGTTGCCGCTGCCGTATAACTCGGTTGTGAAATATCGCTACGTTCGGCACAGCGCCTCACAAGTATTGGAAGATACCAATTCCGGCGCAGCTATTCGCTATCGCATGCAGTATGTGGCGGGACCGAGTGACGTACAGGATATCATCGCAGATTGGGGTGATAAATCATATGCGCGCCCAACGGGAAAGATCGAGGGACATGTATTCAATGCGGATACCGGCTCAAGCCTGCCAAACATACTTGTAACCGCTGGCGGTGTACAAACCCTCACAGATTCCACCGGACGGTTTGAATTGGAAGGATTACCCACCGGCACGCAAAACCTGCTAGCATACAGTCTGGATGGGATGTATCAAACGTTTCAACAAGGCGCGTCCATTGCCGCAGGCAGCACAACCCCCGTTGACTTGCGCGTCAAACCAGCTCAACTGACAAATGTCACATTTATGGTTTCGGTACCCGCCACGACAGTACCCGGCGTGCCAGTTCGTATTGCCGGAAATTTACTGCAGCTGGGAAATACCTTCGCAGACCTGCAGGGCGGCGTAAGCACGATCGCGGACCGAATGCCAATTATGAGTCTGCAAGCTGACGGCCGTTACGCCACCACGCTCGGGTTGCCAGTCGGTGCGCACATCCAATATAAATACACATTGGGCGACGGGTTTTGGAACGCAGAATATGGCGCAAATGGCCAATGGAACTTACGTGAATTCGTTGTCCCAGCGCAGGAAATTACGATCCAGGATAATGTTGTCTCATGGGCGGCGGGTGATACATCGCCTATTCTCTTTGAAGTGACTGTTCCATCCGTCACTCCACCAGGCGATATTATTTATATTCAACTCAATACATTCGGCTGGATGGAACCGATCCCCATGTGGCCGCTCGGCAACAATCGCTGGGCCTATAAACTTTACAGCCCGCTCAATATCCTTGGCTCCTTTTCGTACCGCTATTGCCGCAACGGTCAATGTGGCAGCGCCGACGATGGCGATACCGTCGGTCCAACGCCGAGTGGCCGACAAGCCGGCACCAGCCTTCTCGGCCAGGATATTCAGGATACGGTCACAGCATGGAAATGGTTTGAAAACCCCGAGCCTGTCACATTGGTTGGCACCGCAATCACGCCTCGTCCAAGTGGTTTTTTGGCTGGCATCGAATTCCAGTCCAGCTATCGCCCAAACTGGTCATATTTTGCATCGCAAGCGTTTGCAAACACGCAAGCGCTCGGCGCGAATAACGCAGTTCTCACTCCGAGCTGGACGTATACAAGCAACTCACCGTTACAATTTGCACCCGTTCCCGGACAAGATCCTTTATGGATAGACTCAGCGATCATGATTTCCCAAGCCCGCGCATTGGGATTAAATGTTTCGATCTTCCCCACTCCGAAATTCGCCGTCTCATCTTCAACCTTTTGGATGAATGCGCCACGAGATGCACAGTGGTGGCTGACTTGGTTCACCCACTACCGCGCATTCGCGGTCAACTATGCGGACCTCGCCACTCAAACAGGCGCTCAAACCCTCATCCTCGGCGGTGACTGGGTTTCGCCCGCCCTGCCCGGCGGAAAATTACCAGACGGTAACTCATCCAACGCTCCCGCAGACATCGACATACAATGGAAATCTGTTATCGCAGATGTCCGCACGCATTTCAAAGGTCAGATCTTATGGGCATTGCCATATACGAAATCCAACCTGGAAACACCTTTGAATTTTCTTCAGAATGTGGATGGCATCTATTTATTATGGTCTGCTTCCCTCTCCTCAAACCCGGATGCCACAAAGACAGATTTTTCAAATGAAGCCGGTCGCCTATTGGATAATGAAGTTGCGCCGTTGGCAGCCGTGTTGGGTAAACCTCTCATTCTGGCAGTGGCATATCCATCCACCACCTCAGCCGCCAACGGATGCATATCGGATGGACTTGACGGCTGTAATGACTGGGCTTCATTAAACCAGCCGTATTCCAACACCATCTCCGAAAGTCTAAGCCTGCAAACTCAAGCTGATATTTACGAAGCCATGCTTATAGCGGTAAACTCGCGCAGCTGGATCTCTGGTTTTGTCAGCCGCGGATATTATCTTCCAGCCGCATTGCAGGATTTGTCGACATCCATTCACAGTAAACCCGCCGCAGACATCTTGTGGTATTGGTATCCACGTTTGACAGGTGTTGTGAAATAATATCCGCCCCATCCCTGTCTCCGATTTTTGGAAACATAGACGCTTACGATTCAAAAAGAAACGCCTTCAAAGCGTTTCTTTTTAAGAAGCAATGTGTTTTACTTCAAGTCTCTCTGAATGGGACGCGCAATTATTTCTTTTTCGCCAAAGTCAACCAATATATTTCCAAATGGAGGAGTTATGAAAAAAGCTGGCAGGATCATCAGACGCATATTGATCGGCATCGTCATTCTCGCGGTAATCATCGGCGCGGGCGGAACATTCTATTTCAAGAGCTACATCCCAAACACCGTCGCGCCAAAATCCTTTCCCCAAATTAACGGCGAAATAAAAGTGGCGGGGCTCGATGGCGCAGTCGATGTCTACCGCGACAAGATGGGCATCCCTCACATTTACGCAGCAAACACGCACGATCTGTTCTTCGCGCAGGGATATGTGCACGCGCAGGATCGTTTCTGGCAAATGGATTTTTCAAGGCACGTTGGTTCAGGTCGTTTATCCGAAATGTTCGGCAAAGGCCAGGTGGATACGGATTCATTCCTGCGCACACTTGGATGGAAACAAGTGGCGGAGCAGGAATATACAATGCTGAGTCCCGAATCAAAAACCCTTCTTGATTCGTACTCTGAGGGGGTCAACGCATATATTCAGGAACGCGGACCCGTCGAACTCAGCCTGGAATATTTGATCCTGACCGGAGTGCTCAACCGCTCGTACAAGATCGAACCGTGGACTCCCGTCAACACGCTAACCTGGGGCAAAGCCATGGCTTGGGATCTGGGCGACAACATGTCGGGAGAAATCGAGCGGGCGATCCTTCTTAAGACCCTCAGCCCCGAACAATTAATCGACTTATATCCTACCTACCCGGCAGATTACCCCGTTATCGTGCCCACCATCGGGGAGAATATCAGCAATGCCGAAGAAGGATCAAATCTTGCCACTTCCAACTTTCAACCTTCAACCTTAAACCTGCAAGGTATTGCCGATAAACTTGTCTTGATGGAAAGCACTCTTGGTAACACCGGTTCGGACATCGGCTCAAACAGTTGGGTTGTCTCTGGCGCTCTGACATCTACCGGCAAACCCCTGCTCGCCAATGATATGCACTTAGCCATTCAGATGCCATCCATTTGGTATCAGAACTCCCTGCATTGCCTGCCCAAAAACGATGCCTGTCCATTCGACGTGACCGGCTTTTCCTTCCCTGGTGTGCCGGGCGTTGTAGCAGGTCACAATGATCGCATCGCCTGGGGACTCACCAACCTTGGCCCGGACGTTCAGGATCTTTTTATCGAAAAAGTAAATCCTGATAACTCCAACCAATACGAGGTGGAAGGCAAATGGGTGGACTTTGAAATTCGGCAGGAAACAATTAAGGTCGGCGGCGGCGATCCGGTGCAACTCACGGTTCGCATCTCGCGCCATGGACCCGTCATTTCTGATACATACGGTTCACTCAAAGATAATGTCACACCCACTGCTCAAGCCTTCAAGGATAGATCAGGCGTTGATCTTCCCGACAATTATGTGATCACACTGGCTTGGACGGCCCTGACTCCCAACTCTCCCTTCGAAGCTATTTGGGGATTCGACAAAGCTCAAAACTGGGATGATTTCCGAAATGCGGCCCGCACATGGTCGGTACCAGCCCAAAACCTGGCATACGCCGATGTCGACGGCAACATCGGATACCAAACACCTGGCAACATCCCCATCCGCAAGAAAGGCGATGGTACCCTGCCCGTGCCCGGCTGGACGAGCGAGTACGATTGGACTGGCTACATCCCCTTCGACGAATTGCCTTATGCCTTGAACCCGCAGAGTGGATTTATTGCCACGGCCAATAACCAAGCCAGCCCTCGCGATTATCCATACCTTATCACAACAGAATGGGATTACGGTCAACGCGCCGCCCGCATTGTAGACATGATAGAGAACGCCCCCGGCAAGATTGACATTGCCTACATTCAGAATATGCACGGCGATTCAAAGAATCTCAACGCCGAAACGCTCGTTCCCATTCTGCTCTCGGTCAAACTGGAACCGGAGCTGGCTTCCCTCCGAGATCAGTTCCTGGGCTCCTGGAATTATCAGGAAACCGCCGACTCACAAGCAGCATCCATTTTCGAATGGTTCTGGTGGGACACGCTCATGGGCACCTTCAAAGATGATCTTCCCCAGGATTATCTCCCCGAAGGCGGTGGCCGCTGGTACGTTGTCATGCGGAATCTTGTACAACAACCCAACAGCCCCTGGTGGGATGATAAAGCCACCACCGATGTGATTGAGACTCGTGACGATATTTTCGCCCGAGCCTTTGGGGAAGCCATCAAACAATTCCAGGATACCTATGGGATGGACACCACTGAGTGGCCAGCCTGGGGAAATTTACACACCTCCACATTCCGAAACGCAACTCTGGGCAAATCAGGAATCGGCCCGATCGAGAATTTGTTCAATCGCGGACCGTTCGTAACGGGCGGCGGCAAGAGCGTCGTCAATGCAACAGGTTGGGTCGTGGGCAAATCCTTTGAAGTCGCAACTCTTCCCTCGGAGCGTGAGATCGTGGATTTCAGCAACTTTGATAACTCGCTGGCTGGTCATACAACGGGTCAATCGGGTCATGCTTTCAATTCACATTATGATGACATGGCACTAATGTGGACAAAGATTGGATATGCTCCAATGTGGTGGGAGCAAACGTCAGTGATTAAAGATAGTGAAGGGTATTTGAAATTGGTGCCGTAAAACGTTTGAGGGTACTTGATGAAACGTTGAAAGTTAGAACGTCCCGAAGGTCTCACAAAACCTTCGGGACGTTTGTTTTATATGCCACCCAGCCGCCAACGAATAATCCCAGAAAACTGGCGAGCAAATCCAGATAACTAAAAGTGCGCATGACGAAGAACTTCTGCGAGAATTCTTCGAGCGCGACAAAGAAAGCGAGAGTCAATCCCACTGAAAGAGTCACCCAGCCGCGGGGGCGGGCAGGAAGCGAGGAGAAAACTGCTCGGGTGATAAAAAATGTCAACAAACCAAAGAGAATGAAGTGTCCGAGCTTATCACCATTCGGAAAATCATAAAGTGCATGAACATAAGCGGGAAGCAGGTCTGTGTCGGCAAGGATCACAAGACCGATGATAAATGCAAGAAAAAGGACGGCAGTGTATTTCATCATAATCGAGTAGGGAGCGGCGGCTAGCCGCCCCCTCTCACACCACCGGACATGCGGGTCCGCATCCGGCGGTTCATTGAGAGTAGCGCAGATACTCTTGCGCTGGATTTTCTTCTGTCTCGTGCCGAGGACGGCTCGACCC
>CAIWRB010000325.1 GCA_903914955.1 uncultured Chloroflexota bacterium
AATTGAAATTCTCATAAAACTGTAATGCTGCATTTTTGACATTTTGTGATACCTTTTGAGAGTCTCCGCTAGACAATCACAGCTATCCTTGCTGAAATTCAATCAGGAGAAACGTATGAAAACCAAATCCACCAAACTATGGATAATTGTGTTTGTTCTCGGCTGGCTGTTCGATTTTCTATTTTGGAAGCAAGCGCCCGGTATTAATTTCGCCATTTTTGCCACCGCCTGTCTGACTGCGGCTTTCTATCTTTTGTTGAGCGATGGGCTTCGCCCGAGTCGCACCAGCCTGATCCTGATTTCGTTATTTGGATTCTTCGCCGCTGTGACAGTGATCCGCGCCGAGTCGATGACGATCTTCCTCGCGTATTCATCCACACTTCTGATGATGACTCTTCTTGCAGTCAGTTATTTGGGCGGGCGCTGGTATTTATATACCAGCATTGATTACGTGAGTAAATTCGTGCAATTGTTCGGAAGCCTGCTTGCGCGGCCGATCACCTTTATGAACGATATCCGTAAAGCGCAGATGGAAACTGGAGTTCAACCGGCAAAACGTAATATCTGGCCGGTGGTGCGCGGAGTTGTCATTGCGTTGCCCATCATCGCCATCTTCGCATCTCTGCTTGCTTCAGCAGACGCGATCTTCGGTCAACGGCTGACAGGTATCATTAAATGGTTCAACATTGAAAACCTGCCAGAATTGATCTTTCGCCTTGTTTATATTGTCATCATCGGATATGCCCTCGCAGGGGTTGTGCTGCATGCCGCCACAGAATCAAAGGATGAAAAAATCTCCAACGAAGATAGACCTTTTATTCTTCCCTTCCTCGGCTATATTGAATCGACGATCGTGCTGGGAAGCGTGATTGCGCTTTTTCTCGCATTTGTGATCATTCAGTTTCAATATTTCTTCGGCGGTACAAGCAATATTCACATTGACGGATTTACTTACGCCGAATATGCGCGCCGCGGTTTCGGTGAATTGGTGACGGTGGCATTTTTTGCATTGCTTCTATTCCTTACTTTCAGCGCCATCACCAAACGTGATACGGAAACTCAGCGCAAAATATTCTCAGGGCTCGGCGTGACTCTGGTCGCTCTCCTGCTGGTCATGCTCGTTTCGGCGTATCAGCGTCTCGGCCTGTATGAAGCGGCGTACGGCTTCTCGCGTCTGCGCACGTACACGCACGTCTTCCTGATCTGGATCGGACTGCTGCTTATCGTCACCATCGCTCTCGAAATTCTGCGCAAGGAACGTATGTTTATGTTTGCCATGTTGATCGTGGCACTTGGATTTGCAATGTCGCTGCCAATTCTGAATGTGGACGCTTTCATTGTGAGCCAAAATATCCAACGCGAAATCCGCACACAGAAAAATAACAACGCGGATCTGGATGCGCAATATTTTCTGGATCTATCCGATGACGCGGTCCCAGCAATGGTGAAAGCATATCGGACTCCGTCCCTGCCTGCTCCTGTCCGAGAGAAAGTTGGCGCGGCTCTGGCGTGTGTCCAATATACACGCGGACTGGACACACGCGAATTGCCTTGGCAGTCATTTCAATTCTCAGCTTTCAACGCAGATAAAGCGTTGGTATTAATAAAGAATGATCTGAAAGGATATGTAGTGGACGAGAAGGAATTCCCGAATAAAGTTACAACTCCAACGGGTGAAGAATTCTACTGCTCATCGCCTTATTACGATTAGCATCCGTAGGGAGGAGTGCGTCGTACACTTTCGTATGTAAGAACCCACTCCCATCGAATGTCTACTCTCTATTCATTACACACAAAGGAAATGACAATGGACTTCAAACTAACCATCTTCTCTGATTACATATGACCGTGGTGCTATGTCGGCCAGGGTGTGGTCGACTTACTGAAAGCTGAACACAAAGTGGATGTAGACTGGCGTCCATATTATTTGCGCCCCGATACTCCCCCCGAAGGCATGGATTTGCCTGATTACATTCTACGCGCGCGTACCAGCGGTTCGGATGATCGTCTGCAAAGCATGGCAAAGATGCATGGCATGCAGTTCAAATCCACCGAGCGCATTTACAACACACGCCTCGCGCATGAATCCACGGAATATGCGCGCGATCATGGCAAGATCAACGAATTTCATCGCGTGATCTTTCGCAAAGTCTATGCCGATGGACAGGACATCAGCAAATTGGATGTCCTGCGCTCTGCTGCAGAAGAGGTTGGTTTGAATGCCGATGATATGCAAGCTGTTGTGGATAGTGGAAAATATACCGCCGAAGTAGCGGAACAAGTTCACTATGCCCAGGAAATTGGCGTAACAGGAGTACCAACCTACGTCATCAACGACCGTTATGCAATTGTCGGCGCCCAGCCATACGAAGCCTTCAAGAACGCGCTGTCACAGATCGCGAATATGAAAAATGAATAGCGGGTAGTGTTCGGATAATAGTGGTACAGACCCTATGCCATCATTTTGTGATAAATTGCAACATGGGCTTTATGCGGGGCAGGCATGGTTTTTCCAAGGTCGCTTGACAAGAATTAAGACTCGTGGCGTCATCTGAATAAATTGGGCACAAATGGCGGATTTTCGGCTCCTATAAGAAGCCAAAACATAAAAATCCTGACCTTGGAAAAGCCATGGCGGGGCAGGCTTTATGGCTTGCCCCGCTTCTTTATCACGACTATAATATTTTCAATGGAACTATAAAAAATAATTTCGCAATGCTGAATGTGATAAATCCTCTGTAACAAAAAAATAGAAAGGAAAAACAATGCCATATACAAAAGATGAACTCGACGTACTGCTCAATAAACCAGAACCACTGGAGCTAGTCCATTGTGACTTGAGCAAGGCTGAGCTAAACGGCGCTGCCTTGAGCAGAGCTGATTTGACCGAAGCCAGACTGCGCTACGCAAACTTGAGCAAAGCCAATCTCGATGGGGCAAAGTTAAGCGGGGCAAATCTTCATGGGGCTGATTTGGGCGAGGCAAACCTGAGCGATGCCAATCTTTTCGGAGCTGACCTGAGCGGAGCAAAGTTAAACAACGCCTGCTTGGTCTATGCCAATCTGCATGAAGCCAACTTGAGTGGAATTGACTTAAACGGGGCAAAATATAATAATGGAACAAAATGGCCCGATGGATTTGATCCAATTGCGGCTGGGGCGATCCTCGAGGAATAAATTAATTTTGTTTCTCGAGAATTGCCCTTCTACCTCGATAAAATTTCGTCTGCAGGAATGTACGTTTGTGCTTGGGTTAGGACGTATATAGGAGCAAATATGATAAAAGGCACAACTCTGGTAAGGTGTAAAGTATTCGATAAACCGGTTAGTGGGAATAATATCAGAACCATTGGGGCTAATGTCGTCATTACAGCCACTGAAAACAAACTGCAATGGCTTCACCTTGTTGGAGGTGGGTGGGTAAGCGCTGGGCCGAAACAACAATACATTAAATGGCATGTCGAGGCTGATCCGCCGTCGCCTCCACCATCGCCTCCTCCACCGTCACCTCTTCCCCCCCCCTCTGTGACTAGAGCTATTACTGAAATTAAAAGGCAAGGAAGGATTGCAACATTACTGGTGGTCTGGCAAAACCCAAAATGGGGATTTACACCGCCGCAGCCTGGAACTTTGAATGCCTGGCCGCATGCATTTCAATTTAGTAATGTTGGCGGAGTGGATAGAAAGGGCGCTCGTATTCCACTGACAAAGGCCATGGAAAATTATGTTGAGAGGCTTAATTCCCATGACAGTTTTCCCCGCAGGATAATTGATCTTCCAGCCGCAGGATGGATAAATATTCATATTACGCCGCCAGACCCGATGAGCATCGAGTGTCTGACTTGGGCGGCAAATCATGTCGTTGTGAAAGAAACCAGGTTATTCTCAGGCGTGGAATATGCCAATGTCCATGCTTTAAATTGCTATGAAACTAATTTGGACGGAACTTTTTTTGATAAAGACATGCGCTTAATCGTCCATAAATTCAATGCATTTACAATGCAGAAGAAGATGATAAAAATTGCGAGCGCCGTTGATTGTTATACTCCCTTCATCTCCAATCCTAATATGTGGTACGGCGATATGTGGATACGATCTGATTATATAGAGATGTGGCCTGCCCTGCCATTTTTACTAAATGATGGAACTTCAATTGTAGAATATGAACTTTATGGACATTCCACTTTTGGAATAAGAGCGGATATGACATCCATCCTGCTCCGTGACGCGAGCGGTTTCAAAACAAACTGGAAGATCAACTCCCCAGACGTGCCTGTGTAAACAGAAAATATAAATTATTAAGACCTACACAGTTCAAAATCATTTAGCCGCGAATTATACAACTTATTGTTTGATGAGTTTCTAGTTCAATTCACGTGAATTAGTGAAACACCTGCGACACTTCACAGGTAGGGTTTGGGGTTCAGAGGATGGTCAAATAACAGGATATGCTCTACTGACTTAAATCAAAAATCGAAACGCTATATTTCGATTTTTGATTGCCTGTATTACTTTGACGCTATTACTGTGCGTTTCTTCTTTTTTACTGCTTCAGTGCCTGGGATGCTGGTTCTACGAGCTTCCTGTTTTACCAGACGATTATGTTTGGCCACCCCTTTGGATGGGCGTTTGGGTTTGGTTTTGACTGATGTTGTTTCCAATTGTGTTGCTCCTTGTATTGTCATTAGTTACTTCTGTGGTTGGCTTCAAACTCTGCCCAGAGCTTGCTAACTTCCTCTCTGGCTTTCTGGCGTGTATATCCATACTTGACCTGGAGCATGGTGACGAATTTATCGAACTTCACCTCTGCTTTATCCACTTTGTTCAGATCATATTCCACCATCAGGCTCCACTTGGAATTGATCTGACTGCGAATTTGGGTCCATTTTTCTTCGAACATCGTTTTGTTCACGATTTTCTCCTCATAATATCGCTTACAGATCACTGCATAAAAAATCAGCGAGGTAATTTTTTATGCAACAAACAGCAAACAAGTTGACGCGCCTCTGGAAGGTTGTGTCTTTTCAACAACAGGATTCATAAAAGGTATCGTAGTGTTGCTTACAAACGATAATCCATATCCCCCACCGTATAGGCAATTTACCTTCTGGTTACCAAATTCATTGTACTACGTACTGTGAATAATGCTAGGCTAATTTATGCTGGGTGCATTTTCGCTCGCAAAAAACATTAGGGGAGAGCTGCGTACTAGCCTGGAAAGGGCAAAATCCCTGCAGACCGAAACACAAACCAATAAAAACATAAAGAGAAGACTGCGTACACCACTGTTTATCCATAATGGAAAAGTGGTGTATTTGATTCGCAAGTTGCACTCGTGCCCAAAGCATAGTTCCTACAAAGAAGTAACTGAACTTCAATGACAATTAGCCATAGGCACAGACCTCGCCTAAATTCCTCCAAAGAGGCCGTCTTTAGCCTCCCAATTCATCAACGCAAAGGAGAAATACAATGCGCAATCAATTACACAAGCACGCTGTATTCATCTTGTTAACGAAAGGATTCGATGAAATGAATTAATCGATTGTCTATTTGCACAGGTCGGGACTGGACTTTGCTAAGTCAGGAAAATCCCTGGCACATGTGCTTGTGTGCTGTTTATCGAAGGAATCATGTTCCCATGTACCTTCAGGATACGGGTTCACTTCGGGAGTAACTGATTCCAGATAAGGCGCATTTGGATCATCTAAATGTTTTTGAACACCCTCGATAACTTTTTCATAATCCGAATGATTTATAGCCTTGCCCCAGCCCGCTTCAACAAGAATGGCCTCGAGAGCGATAACGCCATCATCTAATGTGTGTCTTGATAGAAGGTCTTCTCTTCCTAATAAACCAGTAAAAT
>CAIWRB010000326.1 GCA_903914955.1 uncultured Chloroflexota bacterium
AAAGCTGGCAAGGAAGGCTTCGACATTCTGCCGCGTGATCGAAGCGAAGGAAACGTCTGATCCAACAAAAGGCATGAACTTGTTGAAAGTGTTCTTATAGTCGCTAATCGTATGAGGGCTGAGATGGCGCGCGCCAATTGAGAGCAAATACCCCTGAATAACTTGTTTTAGCGTGAGTGGATTTTTCATCCGTGTGGTCTCCTATTGAAGAAAAAGTGTTTCGATTTTCGCAAAAAGTGTTTCGATTTTTTGCAAATTTCGTTTTTTTTCTCCAACAGGCTGGATGAGACATGAGGTCTTTGGTAGCGGTCTTTTTGCTTCCTCCGCTACCGTTGACCACATGTTCGTTTACTTTTACTGAACATGTGGTCTCGGGTTACGTTTTGTCGGGGTGAGAGGATTTGAACCTCCGACCTCACGGACCCGAACCGTGCGCTCTACCGGTCTGAGCCACACCCCGGACGGAGTGCATTATACCATTGCGAGTTCTTTTGACAAGTCAGGTTATGGATTTAACAAAACTTCCATTGTGTAAACATATATATTTCTTTTCAGATCAGGGTCCACCACGCTAAGTGAGGGGTTATCCTGACGGAATGTGAGACGTGCGAGGGTCGGCTGTGTGACTTTATAAGGAAGTGTAGTTTCAAAAGACTCAGGGTCTATGCCTTTAAAGTTAAGAATACGCGAAGCTAATACCTCGCCACCTGGGAGAAGTAATTCAATAAATACAGGTTGATCGTTAAAAGGCCAAAACCGTCCTTTGAGATTCAGTACTCCGCCAAAAACGCTGTCACCATCCTTCACGTTTTCCAGCATGGTACGCTCATAGATCATATTCCCAACAGGATTAATTTGGTTGGAACCCAGAGAATATAAAAGCACCGGCATTGTATTCAAAGCCTGGATGCGGCCGAGCTTATCCTTTGTGCTAATACGGATGTAACCAACTTCGGATACAGCGCGGATCTCAAAAGAAAGCTCAATACTTTGATACGCGCCTTTCGAGAAATGTTGGAATGGCTTCAGGAGACGCTGCAACAACCTGCCATCTTCACCAATCAGATCAAACAAGACCTTCTGGCTGTCACCCGAAACAAGCATGAGCTGTAATTTTATCGGCGATCGAAGACTCGACAGGGGGCCCGGTGAAAGAAAGCTGATCTGTGCGTGTTCGGTGAATCCTGCTTCAAACGTGGGTGTAACTGTCGGAAGCGGCGTCGAAGAGATGGGTGTTTTTGTTGGTAAGGTTGTTTCTGTCGGAGACACGGACTGGGTCAACGCATTGGATGCTGCGAGTAAAGCCTGACCTGTGAGGGCCACCACTGTCGGCAGGGATGCGGTCGGAGAATCCACAGGCGTAGACTCTGCCTGTTTCGAACAGGCAGCTAAAAGTCCAAGTATGATTGCGATCAGGATAATTCTAAATTTCATAATTCAGTGGAATCATCGTCCCGCAAGAAGTTCGAAATCAACATTTGATTCTATCCTGCGGGACGAAGTAATTACAGACCGTAGATGTCGCTGTATTTCTTTGTCAAATAACGGACATAAGCCGCAGAGTTTATCTTTGACCCAGTGACCTTTTGAATGAGATCCAGCGGATCGTACTTGTGGCCGTGAATATGAACTTTCTCGCGAAGCCAGTTGAGCAGAGAATCAAATTTTCCTGACCGAATCTGATCGTCAAGACCGCGAATGTCCTTATTGATCTTTTCCCAAAGCTGAGCCGAGACAAGGTTGCCGAGCGCGTAAGTTGGGAAATAACCGAATAAACCGGCCGACCAGTGAATATCCTGTAAAACGCCACGCGCATCATCTGGAGGTGTAATTCCTACATATTCCTGCATTTTAGTATTCCAGATTTCCGGGAGATCCTTGAGATCGATATTCCCCTCGATCATGCCAATTTCAAGTTCAAGCCGAAGCATGATGTGTAAATTGTATGTGGCTTCATCTGCGTTCACACGAATAAGAGACGGCTCAACTTTATTGATGGCTTTATAAAAAGTCTTCGCACTAACGCCTTCCAACTGAGATGGGAAAACTTTTTTTAATTCAGGGAAGAAGTGTTCCCAAAATGAAAGCGAGCGACCAACAAGATTTTCCCACATGCGAGACTGCGACTCATGCACAGCGGACGACACGCCGTTCGCAAGCGGTGTGCGCTCATACGCGAGGCTGATACCCTGTTCATACATTGCGTGACCTGATTCATGCATACCACTAAACAACGTCGCAAGCGGATTCTCAGATTCGTATCGATTTGTAATACGCACATCATTCACGCTGAATGATGTCTCAAATGGATGCGCTGCTTTATCCTGCCTGCCGCGGCTGAAGTCATAGCCAAACCTCGAGATAATGGTTTCACTAAAACCCCAGACTTTCTTTTCATTATATTTCTTGTGGAGAAAATCAGCCTTTACCTGTTTGGCAGATCTGATGGCCTTGATCAGTTTCACTTGTTGGGTCCGCACCTCATCAAAGATCTCTTTCACTTCAACGGTTTTCATGCCCGGTTCGTAATCATCAAGTAAAACGTCATAAGGATGATCGGCCGGCGGAAAATATGAAACATAATTCCGCATCAATTCCATGACTTTTTCAAGGTGTGGAAGAAATATTGAAAAATCAGAATTCCTCTTTGCTTTCACCCAGGCCTCAAAAGAGGCTGTTGTAACAACCGCCCGCTCTGCAACAAACTCGGCTGGCACACGTATTGCTTTATCGAAATTACGGGCAGCCACCCGCACCAGTGCGCCGTCATCTGAATCCGAACCTGAAAATTCCTGCTTAAGATCCTCCAGTAATTTTCCAACTTCATCGGAAGTTGATTTTTGATGGGAGATCCTGCCTAGTGTGGCCAAATGTTGACCGCGCGCCTCTCCGCCGCCGGGGGGCATGTTTACTTGTTGGTCCCAATCCAAGACACTGGCGGCGTGATTCAAGTCGGACACTTCCCCAAGAATTTCTTTTAGCTGGTTTAATTTTTCAGACATGATCATCTCCTGAATTTGATATCAGATAATTATACGATGCACTGCCAAGTTTAAATGCGCGAAAATCACAGGCAAATTTAAACCCGAAACCGATCCTGTTTTCCTTTATATTTCCTGCGCCGGATTTTCCAACGCCGTAAAAGTTTTTTATATTTTATCCCATAGCTACGGACATTTATGGTGGTTGCCGGCTCCATCATAGAGGATAGCTATATTCTCGCCCTCACGGATATCAATCTCTTTCACCAGCGGTCTTTTGGTGATCGTATCGTCATACACGGTATATCTGCCAGGGTTTAGCCATACTTGATTATTTGGGTGTGTGAAATACGATGTGACTGTGATCTCGCCGGGCATGATATACATATCATGTTCGGTGCAATTATATAAATATGCGGGAACAGGCCATTCCGTAAACGTAAAGTCAGGCAATGAACTCAACTCGCCATTCAATTTGGAATAATCAGTTTGAAGCGACACCCAGCCGGTTTTATCAGAGTCTGGGATGACAACCTGCACCCATTTGGAGAGCACATCGCGCGCAAGTACCTCTGTGCTCGTATCCATGTACAACACGCCGATCCGATCATAAGCCACGCCTGGTCCGCGCCTGATATATAGATTTCCCTTTTCAGCGCTAATTGTGACTTTGGGTATGGAGGTCTCGGTCGGGACAATTGCTGTTCCAGTTGGAATGGGAGTCACGACCAGTAAGGTCGGCGTGAAAGACGGTTCAACTTGAACTTCAGTCATTTTGGGTTGAACATCCTGAGCATTCGGCGATACTTGAGACGTGTTCAAGCCAGGCCGCGTACATCCGTGAGTCAAGAAAACTAACAGGAAAAGAATCAGTATATTTCGACGTGCAGGAAACCTCTTGATCATTCACGCCTACTCATAACGCAACGCTTCCACGGGCTCCAGGTTGGCAGCACGGCTAGCGGGATAAATACCAAAGAACAAACCGATGATCGCAGAGAAGCTTGTTGAAAGAATAATCGCATCTGTGCCAACGATCGGCGTGAAATTATTTCCTGTCGCAGTGGCAACCTGACCCACGGTGAAAGCAATCAGCCAGCCGAACATGATGCCGATAATACCGCCGATCAAACTAAGCAATGACGATTCGGTTAGAAATTGAAGCAGAATATCCTTCTTGCGTGCTCCAAGCGCTTTGCGTAACCCGATCTCACGGGTGCGTTCCGTAACCGATACAAGCATGATATTCATAATGCCAATGCCGCCCACAAGCAGGGAAATTCCCGCAATTCCGCCGAGGAAGATCGTTAACACGCCGGTGATGGTCGCAAAGGTTTTGAGAAAATCCTGTTGGGTGAACACTGTAAAATCGTCGATACCGATCGGAGTGCGGTGTCTCTGCCGAAGAATATTTGATATTTCATCAGATGCCAGGCTGACGGATTCAGCGGTGGTCGCTTGGACAAAAAGCACATCGATCTCGTCCCGCGAATTCCGTTTTATCAAGCGGGCCTGCGCCGTTGTAAACGGAATATAGGCGCTGTTATCTTCGCTGCCAAAAGCGCCGCCGCCCTTTGCAACCAAAACTCCGATCACACGAAACGGCTGACCTTCAATTCGAATCGTTTCGCCGACAATTCCATCAGCGTGACCGAAAATTGATACCGCTACTTCAGGCCCCAGCACAACAACGGACATTCTTCCAAGCATTTGCTCTTCATTCAAAAACTCGCCATCAGCAAGTTCTAAATTTCGCACTGTGGCATAAGCAGGAGTCACCCCTGAAATGGTGGAAGTTGATTTTTCACCGCCAAAAGTCAAAGTTGCATTACCTTGAATCGCAGGGGCAACCAACTCGACTGAAGGTGCCGCAAAGGGATCTGAAATCGCATCAGCGTCTGCAAGGGTAAGCGGACGGTTGTTATTTCCACTTCTTCCTCTGCCTGGTCCTCCAGGAGGGCCATCCGCAACGCCGCTAAAAACAAACAACAAGTTGGTTCCAATACTGCTGATGGAGCCCGTAATGGAAGCTTGCGCTCCATTCCCCACGGCAAGCATGGCGATCACCGCTGCGACACCGATAACAATGCCAAGCACTGTCAGCCCAGAACGCATTTTATTGCCATTTAAACTTTCAATGGCTTCAAGGAGAGCTTGTGTAAATGTCATTTTGCCTTCCCAATATTTTCTTCACCGGAAGATTCGAGTTCGCCATCGCGCAAGCGAATCACACGCTGGGTTTGTTCTGCGATCGCCGCATCGTGAGTGATAATGATCAACGTTGTACCGCGTTCCTTATTTAAGTTAAGCAAAAGATTCATGATTTCCTTCCCAACTTTTGAATCCAGATTTCCGGTCGGTTCATCAGCCATGATCATAGCGGGATCATTGACGATGGCGCGCGCAACCGCCACGCGCTGCTGCTGACCGCCTGAAAGTTCGTAGGGACGATGTGTCATACGATCACTCAAACCCACTGCTTGCAGCGCGGCTCGGGCGCGCTCACGGCGCCCCTCGATCAACCCGGCATAACGGAGTGGCAACTCAACATTACCCAGGGCAGTCAGCCGCGAGAGTAAATTAAAGCTTTGGAAAACGAAACCAACTTTTCGATTACGCACACTGGCAAGTTGGTCATCGTTCATTTCGCCAACTGATTCTCCATCCAGAATATATTCCCCTGATGTCGGTCTATCCAAACAGCCAAGTGTGTTCATCATGGTAGATTTACCCGATCCAGAAGGCCCCATAATGGAAAGTACTTCACCGCGCCTGATCTTAAATGAAACACCGCGCAGCGCCTGCACCTCAAAATCACCCATTTTATAAGTTTTTACCAGATCACGAGCTTCGATCACCCAATCCATATTAGCCTCCGAACGGCCCGCCACTTCGAGATGGTGGATTCAATATGATCAGATCGCCCTCTTTGAGATCTCCGCCTACTAGCACACTTGACGTATCGGATGAAGAACCGAGTTTTATCTTGACCTCAACCGGCTGACCAACAACCAGCTTATAAACCACTCGGTCGCCGTCTACCAAACGAACAGCGCGATTTGGGATCAACACAACATCATTGACCTCTTCCACAACAACGGTCACCGCAGCGGTCATTCCAGGCTTGACGAGTTCATCCGCGTCAGTCAACTCCACGGTGACAGTAAAACTGACAACTCCCTGCACGGTATCACCTGACTGGCCGACTTCCACTATCTTGCCAGCATATTGTTTTCCGAGGATCGCATCAAAGGTTAGCGTTGCATTCTGACCAACAAACACGCTGTTGATATCCACTTCTGAAACCTGCAGGTCTAAAAGCAAATGAGAGAGATCGTCCACTCTAAAAGCAACAGAACCGGCTGATATCTGATCTCCAACGGAAGGGTTCGCTTGTGTTATCGTCCCATCAAAGGGGGTTGAAATAAAAACAAGATTCAAAGTTGATTGTGCTGCGGCCACACGCGCTTCTGCAGCAGCAATATCAGTCGAATCAGCGCCATTTTTCAGACGCTCATATGTGCGGCGGGCATCATTTAATTGTGCCTCGGTCAACGCAAGGTTTTCATCGGCATCTGCGATCGTTTGTTCACTGGCATAACCTTTGTACTTCCGCACCTTGGGAATTCCAAATTCTAAATAAGTATCAGTGATATCAATTTTACCGTTTAGTTCAAGGCGCCAATTGTAGGCTCTTTCATATGCTTTCTCCGCTTTACCCACCGCAACAAGAGCTTGAGCGCGCGCCGTATCTGAATTTCGCAGGTCTTCGAGAGTTCTCTTGGCGCTGGCAAGGTCAGCTTCTGCGAGAATAATGCTCTGGTTAAGAGAAGTTTTATCGAGACTGGCCAGCACATCATCATGTAAGACGTGTGCGCCTACATCCACGTTGACCGCTTCCACGATTCCGCTCGTCTGCCAGGCCAATACCGCGCTTTGTCGCGCGCGAACACTGCCTGTAGCGCCGATCGATGCTACCAGATTGCCTCGTGCTAGCGGTGTAGTTTGATAGATCGTTTCAGTTCCTCCGCGCGATCTGGTAAAAATAAATACAGCTAGGCCTGCTATGATCACTCCAATAATGATCCATGTTGTGCGGGAAAATTTTGCAAAAAATTGTTTCATGTGATTCCTCCGAAAGTACAGTCAGTCCGCGTTCAGGAAATCTTACGCGACTTTATTCAAGTATATCCACTCATTATGTATAAATTGTGTGGATTTGTGACTACTCCCCCGCCTAAAGACGGGGGCTTCCAGGGCAAAGCCCAGGCTCTCTAGTCCGAGAGCTTCAATGTTTAGCGAA
>CAIWRB010000327.1 GCA_903914955.1 uncultured Chloroflexota bacterium
CAACTGGTTGATAAATATGTGCCTGTTATTTTACGCAAGGCTTTTTATCATTTCGCTGGCATTAAATCCGATACTCCCAATGGCCAACCCCATTTGGATAATAGAAAATACTGGTACTTTGTCCTGCAAAAATCATAATAAAGATCAAAAATAAAAAGTGCGTCATACGGCGCACTTTTTATTTTTAAGAAAATTAAGCAACTCCTTGATATCAATGTGCAGTCAGAGATTACAGTAGTGACATTTTCACTGCACACAATTTTCTAAAACAGCGCTAATGGCTACTTTGAGGAGCGGGCACTGTTACTACTGCAGCAAGGTCGGATATTTTAGGGGGAACTTATTTTGATAACCTACGTCTAATAAAGTGAAAATAAAAAACCTGGAGATAAAATGAAAAAAATGCTTATGTTTTGGATTACCCTGCTTGTTATTATTGGATCAATGTTGACTGTGACTGCCTGCTCTGGCAATCCTTCAGCCTCATTGGTTGGAACGTGGAAATTAATTTCATATGGATCACCCGCCAGCCCGACGCCCGCTGTACCCGATGTTGACGCATCCGTGATCTTTGGCTCGGATGGTGCAATCAGCGGAAATGTTGGTTGCAACAGCTTCAACGGCAATTACAAAGTTGATGGCGAAACAGTCACTTTTGGAGCCATCGCTTCAACGTTGATGGCTTGTGCTGATCCGATCGCCCAGCAGGAAGGCATGGTTTTCAATGTGTTTGTCAATACAGCAACTTTCAAACTTGACAGCAATACTCTCTCAATTATTTCTTCGGATGGAAATTCTGTTGTGGTGTTTGAAAGAAAATAATTAAGCATGCCATTTACAAAAAGCGTCAGAGAAAAATCTCTGCCCCTTTTTGTTTTTATGTCACCGTCAATCTTTGTTTGGGATATTTCTTGTAACGTTTTTCTTCCATCACCCGTTTGATCCTTTGAAATCCTTCCCATACTTCCATAAAAGATGTATACAGCGGTGCAAAGCCCAGACGAAGATTATCGGGTTCACGAAAATCCGGGATAACGTTCATCTCTTCTATCAGGGCGCGATTGATGCGGTAGCCTTCGGCGTGGCGAATGCTGATGTGTGATCCGCGTTGGGCAGAGTCAACTGGAGAGCCGAGAAAAAAGCCAAATGGGGCAAGCAGGCTTTCGGTCAGGGATGAGGCGTAATCAGTCAGCAAAATAGATTTAGCGCGGATCGAGTCCATGCCTGCTTGCAGATGCGGCTCGAGGGCAGCTTCCATTGTCAACATAGAAATCATGGGCTGACTGCCTGCGAGGAAACGTGCAACTCCGGGAGCGGGCGAATAATCGAGGTCAAAAGCGAAAGGTTGGTTCTGCCCCCACCAACCCAAAATGGGCGAGGTTATTTTTTCCTGAATGGATTTGCTGACATAAAGAAAAGCAGGCGCGCCTGGGCCGCCGTTGAGATATTTGTAAGTACAGCCGATGGCAAGGTCGGCATTGCAATCATCGAGCGCAATTGGCAATGCGCCAACCGAATGACTCAAGTCCCATAATACGAGTGCGCCTTTGCGATGCGCCAGCTCGGTGATCTGTTTCATATCATAAAGATAACCACTTTTGAAAAGAACATGCGAAAGCGTGACGAGTGCGGTATCTTCAGTGATCGCTTCTGCAAGCGCAGTGAGATCAGGCGTGAGTTCATTATCGTTGGAGCCGATGCGAATAATTTCGTGCCGATTTCCCAATTGCTCAACAGCACCTTGCAGGATATACAAATCAGATGGAAAGTTCATCGTGTCTGTCACAATACGCTTCTTTTCTGGACTGAGCGCAAGAGCGGCCATCGTGAGCTTATACAAGTTGACAGAGGTGCTGTCACTTACGATCACCTGGCCTTCAGCGGCGCCGATCAATTTTGCGATCTTCTCACCAATACGCGCAGGCGCTTCCCACCAACCCTTGTTCCAACCGCGGATCAAGCCCTGACCCCATTCATTTTCTATAATTTGTTTTGCACGCTCGATAGCAACTTTTGGCAGGCGTCCCAGTGAATTGCCGTCGAGATAAACCAGGCTTAGGTCGGAAATATAAAAATCAGCGCGGTATGAAGCCAGTTTATCTTGAGAATCAAGTTTCAGTGCATATGCGGAGGATGGTTGAAAATTTTTTTCCATTATATTTATTTTCCTTTTTCTTATCAAAAAGTGGCACAGCATTGGCTGTGCCACTCATTTTATTCTCCAAACTCTTCCTTGCGAAGAGCGGGAAATAACAAAACTTCTCGAATTGAATGTTTATCCGTCAGCAGCATCGCGAGCCGATCTACTCCCATGCCGAAGCCGCCGTTGGGCGGCATCCCATAACGCATGGCGCGCAGATAGTCTTCATCCATAGGATGCTTTTCTTCTTCGTCGTCAGCGTAATCACGTCCCATTTCGAGGAATCGTTGTTCCTGATCGAGCGGATCGTTCAATTCGGTGAAGGCGTTGCATAATTCAAAACCAGCCGCGTAGCCTTCAAATCGCTCCACGGTCAGCGGATCACCAGGCATGGATTTCGCCAGCGGTGAAATGTCACGCGGATAGTTGTAAAGAAATGTCGGTTGGATAAGGTTCGGTTCAAGGAATTCGCCCAGCAGAAAGTCGATCATCTTGCCGCGTGTGGATTTTGGATCTGGCGACTTGTTCCCATGTTTGGCTCTGATGGCTTTGAGAAGATCTTCAGCGGTCTTGTGCTGTGCAATGTCAATTCCACTGGCTTCGAGAATTCCTGCGCGCATTTCGACACGCTTCCAGGGCGGTTTAAATTCCAACTCATGCTCACCATATTTGACTTTAGTGGAGCCAGTCACTTTTTCAGCGGCATAGGCGACCATCTGTTCGGTCAACTCCATCACCTGCAGATAATCAGCATACGCCCAGTAAAATTCAAGTTGTGTAAATTCAGGATTGTGTTTGAACGAAACGCCTTCATTACGAAAATCACGTCCGATCTCATAGACACGTTCCATGTTGCCAACGAGCAGACGTTTGAGATACAACTCGAAAGAGATGCGTAAATACATATCCTGCTCAAGTTCGTTGTGCTGTGTTGTGAATGGACGCGCCGCCGCGCCGCCGTATAACGGCTGCAGGATCGGTGTTTCCACTTCGAGAAATTCGTGGTCGTCGAGGAAAGTCCGCAGAGACTTGATCAACGTGGCGCGCTTGCGGAAGGTCTCACGCACATTCGGGTTGACAGCCAGATCGGCGTAACGCTGTCGCGCGCGGATTTCAGCCGACTCGAGCGCGGCATAACGTTTGACAGTGCCATCTTCCTGGGTGACATCCTTGTCAGCGGGAAGAGGTGTCACAGATTTTGCAAGCAGTTTGAAGTCGTGGACATGAAGTGTAATCTCGCCTGTCTTTGTGCGAAACATGACTCCCGTTGCTTGAATAAAATCACCCAGATCAAACATCTTGTTGAATAAATCCACCCGCTCTTTGCCCAATTCATTAACACGGAAGAACAACTGTATTTTGCCGTCGCGGTCTTCGATGTGAGCAAAAGAAACCTTGCCCATGGCGCGGCTGGCGCGGATACGTCCCGCGAGAGTGGCTTTCACCTCCGGTGTTGAATCAGGTGAAGCGCCTGCTTCGGCGGTTTCAAATTCTGCAGTGATCTGACTGCTGGTATGTGAACGCTCGGCGCGCGTGGGATATGGATCGATCCCTTCGGCGCGGAGTTCTTCGATTTTCTGCAAACGAATTTTTTCAAGTGTAGTGTATTCTGACATGCTATTGTTATTCCTGTTATAAATTAAAAAAACCCCGCGTTTTATAGACGCGGGGGCAAAATAGGCGCGCCTTATTTCCTAGCCAACTTTAATTATCTTAACGTTATAGGTGCCGCCGGGTGTTTCCACTTTGACGGTATCTCCTACTTTATGCCCCAAAATAGCCTTGCCGATCGGCGACTCATTTGAGATCTTACCCTCGCGCGGATTGGCTTCTGCCGCACCAATGATAACAAAAGATTCAGCCTCGAAGTTTCCTTCTTTAATGGTCACTTTTGTACCGACTTGTATGGCATCATTTTTCTTAGGTTTGCCATTTTCTTCAATGATATGAGCTGTGGCAAGCAAAAGATCCAGCTCCTGGATACGCCCCTCAACGAAAGCCTGCTCATTTTTGGCAGCTTCATATTCGGCGTTCTCGATCAGTTCCCCACCTTCCATAGCCTCGTGTAAACGCGCGGCCACTTCCTGTCGCTTGATGGTTCGTAAATGATCCAGTTCCTCTTGAAGCTTTTGAAAACCCTCTTTGGTAAGGAAATTGGTTGTCATGGAGATTTGTCCTATTATATAGAATTTTGCATCCCTGAATCAGAGATGCAAGTTATAAAAATTATTCCGTTGGTGACATCCGAAAAAGTGGCGCTAATATAACACGTTTCAAATTGAGTTACAAGTACCAAAACCATACCAAAACTATAACGGGCGAGCGTCCGAATTTTGGAAAACCCCTTAACTGTTGCAATTTACGAGGGACTTTTACTCTAAATTCCCGAAATCTTGATGCCCACCCCTTTACTTTGGATATGAATCTCATATATGACTAATACATTTTCTGATACAACCCGCTTGGGCATCTGCCGCGCAGCAAATGCCCAAGAACCCCTATAATTTGGCTTGTAGGAACTTTTGTGCTTCTCGAAGAAATTTGTTCATCACGTGATGTTGGATTATCATATAAGTCACAGTTCGTATTTCACAATATCATAAGGAAATAGATCATGTCCACTCCCCATTCTCGATCCAAAGTCAAAAAGATCCAAACCTGGAATGCTGAAAGTGTTTTTTCTTCGCCAAAGAAATTTGACACAGAAATAAATAATTTACTTGAAAGTCTCGCGCCGATCAAAAAATTTAAAGGACATCTCGGCGAGAATCTGGAAATATTTATATCAGCGATGGATGCGATAGAGACAATTTCAAAACGCGCCGCCAAAGTTCAGGTCTATGCCACCATGTCCAGCGCGGTAGACACTGCGAATCAACAAGGCGCAGCAATGAACGGCAAAGCCATGAGCGCGCTGGCCCAAGTAGGCGCGGCGACTTCATTTATTGATCCCGAACTTTTAACCATCGGCGAAGCCAAATTGCGCCAATGGCTCAAAGATGATCTGCGCATGAAACTATATGAACATTACTTCAATGATCTCTTCCGCAAACAGGAACATGTGAGAAATGCTGAAGTAGAGGAATTGCTCGGCATGCTACGTGACCCATTCAGCAGTACGCGCATCACAACCAATATGCTGGCCAATGCGGATTTCAAATTCAAGCCTGCTCGCAACAGCAAAGGCAAAAAGGTGGATCTGACCCAAAGCACATTTGATGCCATTCTCAATGGGTCCGACCGCAAAGCGCGTCAATCCGCCTGGGAAAATTACAACGATCAATATCTCGAACATAAAAATACGCTCGCGAACAATCTCACGACATCCATCAAACAGAATGTATTCAATATGCGTGCACGGAAATTTGATTCATCACTTGAATCCACTCTTTTCAACGGAGATGTTCCGACTGAGATGTTCCATAACCTGCTGAATATCTTCAAGAAGAACCTTCCGCTATGGCATAAGTATTGGAAAATTCGCCGTAAAGCATTGGGTGTTAAGACACTGCATCCATATGATGTGTGGGCGCCACTCACTACAAAAAAGCACAATGTTCCATTTGAAAAAGCCGTTGACTGGATCAGCGAAGGGCTCGCGCCGATGGGCGATGAATATGTCAGCGTGATGCGCAATGGATGTTTGAAGAATCGCTGGGTAGACTGGGCACCCAACGCGGGCAAACGTCAGGGCGCGTTCTCGACCCGTGTTCCTCAAGATACACATCCTTTTATTTTGATGAGCTACACAGATGACATCGGCAGTATGAGCACGCTTTCCCATGAACTGGGACACTCGATGCATGCGTACTACGCCAGCCGCGCGCAGCCCATGTTCTACTATTTATATCCGTCCATTATTGCGGAGACTGCTTCGAACTTTAATCAAGCCATGACGCGCGCGCATTTGCTTAAGGCGAATCCCGATAAATATTTCCAGATCGCATTGCTCGAAGAAGCCATGGACAATTTCCACCGTTACTTCTTTATCATGCCCACACTCGCCCGCTTCGAACTTGAGACTCATCAACGCATCGAAAAGGGACAAGCCCTCACCGCTGAATCCATGATCGAGTTGATGGCCGACCTCTTTAGCGAAGGCTTTGGCGGAAATATGAATCTGGATCGCGAACGCGTCGGCATCACTTGGGGCACGTTCACCACTCACCTTTACATTGACTATTATTCCTTCCAATATGCCATCGGCATTTCTGCGGCCAACGCCATTGCCAAGCGGATTCTTGAAGGCACACCGAATGCTGCAGAGGATCACATCGAATTTCTCAAAGCAGGTTCGTCCCAATCGCCAATGGATGTTTTCAAAATCGCTGGCGTGGATATGACCAGCGCACAGCCCATAGAAAATGCCTTTGAAGTTTTGGGTGATTACATTGATCGTTTGGAAATCTTGACGAGCAAATAATAAAGTCATAACCAGACCTCCGAGTTCTGTGAGAACTCGGAGGTCTGCTCTCTTGACAAATAGACGTTTATCTATATAATATCAAATAGAAGGTCATCAATATGAAATTCAATCCCGTCCTATTTGCAAAAGCCATCTCCGACGAAACCCGTCAGAAGATCATGAACCTGTGTTGTTGCGATTCACTTTCAGTCAACGAGATCGTGGAAAAACTGGATGTCTCACAACCCACCGTCTCACATCATCTCGCAATATTACGCGAGGCTGATCTTGTCACGATCCGCGAGGAAGGCAAGCAAACTTTTTATTCACTCAATCAGGAAAATATCGCTGTTTGCTGTGGACAGTTAATGATCAAGTTCGCGCCAGAAAGCATCACCACCGAAAAACTTATCAAGACCCTCAAGGCTTAATCGGGACGCGTCTTCGGCCGAGATCGTGCCCCTTTTTTTAGCAATATACATAGACAAACTTCTATATAACATAAGGAGAACAAAATGACACAATCCCCCACCCCCATTCATGAGACCGTTCGCGAACATTACGCAGAGCGGATCAAGAACAGCGCCTCTTGCTGCGGACCTTCAAACTGCTGCGACACAAGCAGTAATCTCTACCCTATTGACCTGCTCACCACCGTTCCATCCGATGTAGCCAGTACCAGCTATGGCTGCGGCGACCCGATCACCCTAGCCTCACTGAAACCGGGTCAAACCGTACTTGACCTCGGCTCAGGCGCAGGTCTAGATTGCATTCTCGCCGCCCAAAAAGTTGGCGAGACAGGCCGCGTCATCGGCGTGGATATGACCCCCGAAATGATCGAACGTGCGCAAGTCAACGCAAAGCGAGTCAACGCAACCAATGTCGAATTTAGGCAGGGTTATCTTGAAGAGCTTCCCGTTGATAGCAACACAGTGGATGTCATCATATCAAATTGCGTCATCAACCTCTCGCCCGACAAAGCCAAAGTATTCACAGAAGCTTTTCGTGTGCTCGCACCAGGCGGCAAGCTCGCAGTCTCTGATATCGTCACCGACGGCCCGCTTCCTGAGCCAATCAAAATAAGTTTAAGTGCGTGGGCTGGATGTGTAGCAGGCGCAGTCGAAGCTGATGATTATATCGGCATGATGCAATCCGTCGGCTTCACGGATATATCCGTCAAACCAGTTTTCTTCGACAAGGAAACTGTGGATGCCGCTCTTGCTGATATGGGCGACGAACTTGACTTATGTTCCATTTCACGCGACGATGTCTATAAAGCAGTTTTTAGCGCCAAGATTACAGCCTACAAACCTGCATAAACAAAATCGCTTTTCATCAAAACGGGATGGAGAAATACCATCTCGTTTTGATTTAACAACTTTGTGAATTTTGTCACCTTGACAGTACAATCTTAAGCGTGTAAAAACATACCGACTAGTCGGTTTTTTATATTTTAAGAGGAAAAATGCAACAACGCAGCGAAGAAACCCGAGCGAAGATCCTTGAGTCAGCAATCAGGTTATTTTCCATGCACGGGTATAACGCCGCCAGCGTGGACGATATCTGCAAAGGCGCAAAAATCAGCAAGGGCGCGTTCTACCATCACTTTGAAAATAAACAAGCACTTTTTCTCGCCTTGCTCGACGGCTGGTTAAAAACCATCGATAACGCCATAGATGCTTCAAAAGATAAAACTGCCCCAGATACTTTTACGCAAATGACCGAAGCCTTCCCGTATATTTTCGAAACTGCAGGCGAAGGACTGCCCATGTTTCTTGAATTCTGGCTGCAAGCCAGCCGCGATGAAAAGATATGGCAGGCAAGTATTACCCCCTATCGACGTTACCACAAGTACTTCACCACACTCATCAAGAAAGGCGTGGATGAAGGCTCGTTCGTCGATGTGGATCCTGAGCTTGCTTCGCGAATGATCATGTCCACAGCTATGGGTTTGTTGCTGCAAAGTCTGCTCGACCCCAAAGGTGCAAAATGGGAAAAGGTGGCACGCGATAGCACGACCTTGCTGGTCAATAGTTTATTGAAAAAGTGAGGTACCCCCTCACCTTAGCCCTCTCCCGGAAGGAGGGGAAACGAGGAGTAGTATGTGGCTGGTAACTGGTGCGACAGGACATGTTGGAAACGTCCTGGTACGAAAACTTTTGGAACGCGGCGAAAAAGTACGGGCATTGCTTCTGCCTGGCGAAAGCCGCGAATCAATTCAGGGATTAAATGTGGACGCATTCGAGGGCGATGTGCTCAATTTGGATTCTGTATTCGAATCCATGCAAGGAATTAAAGGAATCTTCCATCTGGCAGGCGTCATCTCTATCATGCCGGGACCAAATCCGTTTGTGCATAACGTCAATGTGAGTGGCACAAAAAATATTTTAAAAGCCGCCATGAAAAAAGGAGTTGATAAATTAATCTATACTTCTTCGATCCATGCGATTCAGCGCGTGGAAAACAGCATGATCGATGAGACTCTACCCTACGATATGGATAATCCTTACGGCGCATATGACCGCTCAAAAGCGGAGGCAACGCTGGAGGTGCTAAACGCAGCTCGTGTGGGCTTTGACGCTGTTGTGGTCTGCCCGACCGGTGTGATCGGCCCTTATGATTTTCGTGGATCGATGATGGGCGCGGTCATCCATGATGCGGCAGCGGCGAAACCAACCTTATATGTAGACGGCGCCTATGATTTCGTGGACGTGCGCGATGTTGCCGATGGATTGATCGCGGCGGCTGAAAATGGCGAACGCGGCGAAAGTTATATTTTGTCGGGACAAAAAATTACAGTGCGCTACATGCTCGAAACCGTGCGCGAAATTACCGGCAAAAATTTCTTTCAAATGAAGATCCCATTTGATCTGGCAAAGTTTGCAGCTTTGTTTACTCCGTTGTATTATCAACTCGCAAAAGCAACACCGCGTTTTACTCCCTATTCATTGGAAGTGTTGCAGAGTAACTCAAACATCAGCCATGCAAAAGCGACAAAGGAATTAGGCTATTCGCCGCGTTCATTGTATGAGAGTATTAAAGATACAGTAAAGTGGTTTTTGGAAAAGAAATGATCATCAATTCGAGGAAAATGCTTTGGGCGCACCTGCCCTGACGGACGGTACTTGAGAGTCATCACAAAAACCTATTAAATCAAAGGAGATAATTATGAAAATAGTAACTGATTGCGCGGCAGATATGTCTGCCGAAGAACTTGAACAGCTTGACGTAACTGCAGCGCCGTTGTTCATCAACTTCCCTGAAGGCGAGATCAATGCCACTGAAATTTCAGCGGATGATTTTTACAATCGACTTGAAGCCATGCGCCCCGCCATTCCCACCACGGCGCAGCCATCCGCCGGGATCTTTGCGGAGTTATACCGCAAGCTCGCTGAAAAAGACAAGGATATTTTTTCGATCCATATTTCATCAGGCTTGAGCGGAACTATCAACTCAGCCCATGATGGCGGTGGGCAGGTTGCGCCCTCAGCGAACGTCAATTTTTGGGATACGCTTACCCTTTCAGGCGGCGAGCGTTTTCAAGTGATGGCGGCAGCGCTCGCCATTAAAGCGGGCTGGGCCATGGATGCGGTTCAGGAACGCCTGAAAAAAATCCGCGAAAACACGGAAGTGATCTACACACTCGATACGTTGGAATATCTCGCACGCGGCGGCCGCATTGGACGAGTCAAGGCTTTGGCGGGGGCATTGCTCAATCTCAAACCAATCATCCGCGTGGATTCAGACGGCAAGTACAGCACGGTTGGCAATGGACGCACATTAAGCAAGTCGATGGCAATGATCGCGGATAATATGCGCGAGAAATATGGGAATACCCCAGTTTGGGTCACTGTGTTGCATGGCCGCTTCGCTGAAAAAGCGGATGTGCTTTCAGCTGAATTCAAGGAAAAATTAAATATCGCAAAACTGGAAGTTGCGCGCATCTCCCCCGTTTTGGGTGTTCATACTGGCCCGGGCATTGTTGGCGCTGCAATTGTGCCGATGGATTTGATGAGCGACCTGGCGGGGTAGTTAAGAATAGAATTAAACAAAGGAATATAATCAGTCCCAAGGCATAAAACCTTGGGATTTTTGCTTGAATAAAAAATGGAAAAGAGAAACCATGCAAACTAATATTCCCACGATCACAACCGAACATCTGACCTTACGTCCCCTGACGATGAAAGATCTCGACCCCATGTTCCGCGTCTTCAGCGAACCAGACATTCTGAAATATTTTCCAAACCCCAACCCGCCCACGATCGATCGTGTGCAAAAGATGGTCGAAAACCAAATTCAACATTGGCAGGAATATGGCTTGGGTTGGTGGGCTGTCGTCCCACATGGCGAGACGGAGTTGGCCGGCTGGAATGGATTGCAATATTTGCCTGAAACAAACGAAACAGAGGTTGGGTATATGATAAGTAACAAATTTTGGGGCAAAGGATATTCCACAGAAGGCGCGTGCGCGGGATTGAAATATGGATTCAAAAATCTCAGACTCGATCAGATCGTTGGGTTGATACATCCAGAAAATATTGCATCGCAGCGTGTCTTACTTAAATGCGGAATGAATTTTACTTATCAAGCCAAATATTTTGGCATGGAAATGTTCCGCTATCAGATCGCGCGTGAGGAATTTCTTGCAATTCATTAACTCGGGAATGCGTTTTTTTTATTTTTCACCAAAATTCGCGCAATTCGCGTTGAAGCTCTTCCCCGCGGGGAAAAAGATACCAATCCATAATAAGCATTACTGCTCTCATAGCGGGGAATCGTCATACGGTATAATGGCGTTTATGAGTATTATTGTCGCAGTTGATATTGGCGGAACCCATTTGCGAGCTGCCGCATACAATCATAACCAGTTCCAACATATTGCCTACAAACGAGTTGAAACCAAAGCCAGTGAGCCAAACGCATTTAGCCGCTTGATAAAAGTGATCGAGGATATTTGGCCACAAAATGAAAAAGTGGACGCGATCGGGGTTTCCACTCCGGGGCCAGTTGACCCGCATACGGGTATTGTAATGGTTACACCAAACATCAAGGAATGGCACGATTTCCCACTCACCGAAAAATTAACGGAACATTTCGGCATTCCAGCCTGGGTGGATAACGATGCGAACCTCGCGGGGCTGGCGGAATGGAAGTTCGGTGCGGGACGCGGGCATCATAATGTTTTATATTTGACCGTGAGCACAGGCGTCGGTGGCGGGGTGATCATTGAAGACCGCCTCTTACAGGGATCTCACGGCCTGGCCGCTGAACTAGGACATTCGACTATACAGGTGGATGGTCCACTGTGCGGCTGTGGGAAACGTGGGCATCTGGAGTCGTTCTCCTCGGGGACAGGGATTGAGCGCTTCGTGGCAGAGCAGCTCAACGCGGGGCGTGAATCGGTACTTAATCCGACAAAAAAGAATTCTGCCTATATGATCTCCGAAGCGGCGAAACAGGGCGATGCTTTAGCCATCGAAGCCTATTCTATTGCGGGTAAATATTTAGGGATCGGTGTGGCAAACTTCCTGCACGCATTCGATCCATCCATTGTGATTTTTGGAGGAGGGGTTTCGCAAAGCGGGCCGCTTCTATTTGATTCTTTTGAAGTAAGTTTGAAGGAACAAGTCATTCATCCGCGATATTTGGATGGCTTGGTGATCACAAAAGCTGAATTGGGTGACGATTCGGGTCTTCTCGGTGCACGTGCATTGGCTGAATTGAAACTACAGAAATAACGTCATTGATCCTGGCTGATGCACCTCATTGATAAAATAGTTAAAAGGAGAATGTATGGCAACAAATAATTTACCCGGGCCTAAGGCCAGGGCGCTCATCGAGCGGGATCACAAGGTGATCTCGCCTTCCTATCCGCGTGGGTACCCATTCGTGATGGATCACGGCAAAGGCAGCGAAGTATGGGATGTGGACGGCAATCGATTTTTGGATTTTATGGGCGGCATCGCGGTGGTATCAACTGGATATTCACACCCGAAAGTAGTAAAGGCAATTCAAGAACAGGCTGAAAAGTTCATTCATATTTCTTCGGACTTTTACCACGAGAACTGGGTCAAACTCGCCGAGAAGCTGGATGAGATCGCCCCGTTTAAAGAAGATGCGCTTTCATTCATGACGAATTCAGGCACCGAAGCCGTGGAGACTGCGATCAAGCTGGCCCGCTACCACACCAAGCGCATGAATTTCATTGGCTTCACTGGCGCGTTCCACGGGCGCACGATGGGGGCAGTAACATTTACAGCCAGCAAGGCAAAATATCATGGCGGATTTTATCCGCTCATGAACGGGGTGACCCATGCGCCATTCCCGAATCCATACCGACCGGTGTTGGAACGCCGCAAAGGCGAAGATTACGGTGAAGCAACCGTTCGTTATATCGAAGAAGAGATACTCAATCAGATCATGCCGCCCAAGGATGTAGCTGGCATTTTAGTTGAGTCGATCCAAGGCGAGGGTGGGTACTTGATTCCACCAGACGGGTTCTTTCCAGCCCTGCGGAAATTATGCGACAAACACGGAATCCTGCTGATCGTGGATGAAGTGCAATCGGGTATGGGCCGCACTGGCAAATGGTGGGCCATTGAGCATTTCGGCGTGGAACCAGATATGCTGACAACTGCCAAAGGCATTGCATCCGGCATGCCACTTGGTGCGTGCGTGGCACGTAAGTCTGTAATGAATTGGGAAATCGGCACACACGGCAATACGTACGGTGGCAACCCAATTTCATGCGTGGCCGCGCTGGCAACGATGGATCTGATCGAAAATGATTATATGGCGAATGCAGCAGAAATCGGCTCGTACGCGCTGGACGCATTGCATGAGATCCAATCCCGTCACCCGAGTATTGGGGAAGTCCGCGGCAAGGGATTAATGATCGGTGTTGAATTCGTGAAAGACCGCGAAACAAAAGAACCTGCCAAGGAACTTACTGAACGCATAGTTGAAATTGGATTTGAACGCGGTCTACTTATGCTGTCCTGTGGAAAAAGCGTGATACGAATTGCCCCACCACTTTCGATGAGTAAGAGCGAAATGGACGAGGGCTTGAGGCTGTTCGAAGAGGCGTTGACGGCAGCGGAAAAAGAAGTAGGGTAAAAATCTTGCTAAAAACGTATCCGTTCAGTTGGTGAAAAAGAATGAATATCTTGGGTTAGGTCGCAGGTAATAAAGAAGGAGCTGTTAGTCCTTGCAAGTTGGCACGACAGGCCA
>CAIWRB010000328.1 GCA_903914955.1 uncultured Chloroflexota bacterium
CTTACTCCTGAGTTACACAGACAGATCGCAGAACGCGCCGCGCTGGAAAAAACAAGCCTGAATGAATTTGTCTCTCACATCCTTGAGGATGCGTTATAACAAAGCTATACCAAGCACGGGCATACATTGCGCTTTTTATTAGCCACAGCCCACAGGGTAATAAGCCCACAGAGAAAAATTAGATTTTAAGAGGTTTTCCTCAAAGGTCTCTGCGATCTCTGTGGCAAAAATCGGATGAGACAAATCCTCAGTTTATGACCGCGTTCAGTATAGCTTGGTTTGCAATTATGGCTTTATCCAGTTCTTCCCCATGTGCATCTGCGTATGCTCAGGCATTGACCAGATCCACAGCACGCAGGGACGGGAAATTTTCGAGCATCGCGGCTTCCGTCCAGCCAAGGCGGCGGTAGTTTTCCAGAGTCCATACAGGAATGCGGGTTCGGACAATACATGCTTCGCCGCCAGAAACCCCTGCTGTCTTTTCAATCCCTGCCCAGGCGTTACCAACTTCCCGGGCAAGACGCTGCAATAGTTCCGCTTTTTCGGCGCGACTCAAAAGGGAAATCTGGGGTTCGATGCTTTGGATGCTCATTTTTACCTCAACTTGTCAACGGCGATTATAACCGTTTGTAAAGGTAGGCTCCTAGAGTTTGTCAGAAATCTTGCGCAGGGCGAAAGCTTCGGTGACTAATTGGCTACGCCTTGTGCCCACAGGTTCGGTTTTGAGCTGGCTATGGATCTCAATATAGCGAGTACGAATTCTTTCAAACTCTGCGCTCTCATACTTCACTTGCGCCCACTCTAACGCGTCTGTATCCCATAATGTCCATATCTCTGGCTGGATGTATTCAAGATAATCCTTTTCCTCAATATTGGAACCATGCCAAATGTCGAGACGTGGTTGCTTTTGACCGAGTAACTGCGGAAGCAGGTAAAGATTGGAGAGCATTGTTTGCAATAATTTTTGAGATGCCCCAGTCATATCTCCTGCGCGATATAAAGCTAATGCCCAGCATAAAGTGTGAAATGGTTCGCCCATGTCATCTGGGAACATCTGCTCAAACCATGCAAAGGATTTGAGTGCTCCATCTACATCCCCGAGGAGCAGATAGAAGGGACCAAGAAGATAGCGTTTGCCAGAGCTATCATCAATATACTTGTGCGCCTCGTATTCTTTACGCAATTCACGCTCGTAGCGATTGATTTTGGCTTTTATATTTTTTGGTTCTGTTGGAAATTGAGACAAATTTTTTCCTCTAATCACTTTTGATCGTTTCAGCAAATATTATCTTGAGCATATTGTCGAGAAGCTCTTTTCTGATTTTCACTCCATTGAAAATCTGGATAGACTTGGTTTTTGGGGATCATAGTACACCAATACTTCGCTTCCAGTCTGATAATGAGTCAATACATGCCTGGGCTTTTCCATGATATTTTCAGGTTTGCCAACAGCTTGTTTGCCTGTATAACAATGATCATCAATTGTATACTCATACGTAATGAGCGGAAAATACAAATCCTCGTCGTTGTTATTCTTTTTGTTATGTACAATTTTCTCCACGCTGGAGGCAATGATCTGACCTTCTGTAGTGCGCCAGTGGGCAGGAATAGCCAGTCCCATCTGACCACGATTGCGGTTTTTACCTAAGAATTCAATCACCCTGCGAAATATCAGAAAAATAACAAGGATCCCCAGAAATACATTTATGAATGGAACAAGCTTTTCGAACACAAGACCTCCTGAAAGTTTCTTCTCAAGTTGATTGGGCGAGTGATGTGGGCCATGATATACCATGAACTCGATATTGTCACTGAATCAATCAAATCTCACGCCGCTTCAGCATGATCCAGAAGTGCGGCAGCCTTCTCGATTTCATTGCTTCCAGGCGCGCCATATTTGGATGCGGTCTTTACCGAGTGCCCGAGCATCTTGGCCCTGGTTTCGATATCAACTCCAGCCGTGCGAAGCATGAAAGCGCAGGTGTGACGCAGGACGTGAGGGGTGACATCCTCGATGCCAGCATGTTTGGCAGCGTCGGATACCATATCCTGCATGGCGCGCACTGACAACCGCTCACCATGTTTTCCGCGCATGCGAACGAACAGAGCCTTTTCACTTTCATTACCAGCGCCAAACTCATCACGCAGATCCAGCCATGCCTGCAGCGCCTTGCGGGCGGGGAGCGGGATGGCCGTGGTTCGCTCCCTCAGCCCCTTGCCTTTGCGGATGTGGAGTGACCCGGACTTTTCCTTCAGCGCAATATCGCCTACATTTAAATTGCAAGTCTCGTCCACACGCGGACCGGCGTACATCATCAGGAACACAATGGCGCGGTCTCGCACAAGGCGCTGATTGGCATTC
>CAIWRB010000329.1 GCA_903914955.1 uncultured Chloroflexota bacterium
ATTTGCTGGTCGATCTCTAAAGATCAAAAAACAATGGACTTTTCAACTGGTGCTGCCGTTTGCTAAAAGTTACTTCTTTTCGTGATTTTCCGACTTTTCAAACTGGTTGCACAATACTTACGCTATGAAACTATGCGACAGTTAATTTTATAAATTTTAAAAATAACAAAAAAGTCATTCGAAGTTCAGCTCACTTTTTTAATACTGCTTCCATTCAGGTGCTTCATATAGTATTATGGACATTATCCAACAATAACCAGCATTTACCCCAAACCCATGATAAAACTTCCCGGCTTAATAGATCCACACGTCCACATGCGCGAACCTGGAGCCTCCCACAAAGAAGATTTTGATTCAGGAACATCCGCTGCACTGGCTGGTGGATTCACGATCATCCTGACCATGCCAAACACCAAGCCTCCTATTTTCGACTCAGACACACTTGATATGGTATTGAACGCAGCTAGCAAGAAAGCGCGCTGTGACTATGCTCAATTTGTAGGAGCGGGACCTGATAATGCGGAGAAAGCCGCTTCTCTCGCGGATAAAGCAGCGGGACTGAAAATGTATCTCGATTCAACTTTCGGCGAATTACGCCTCGACGATATGACTCTCTGGCTGCCACACTTTGAAAAATATCCAAAAAATTATCCCATCGTGGCTCACTCAGAAAGCCGGAGCATGGCCGCCGCGATCCTTTTTGCCGCAATCTACGACCGACCAGTCCACATTGCTCATATCTCATTAAAGGAAGAAGTTTTGATCATCAAAGCCGCAAAAGAACACGGGATCAAGGTAACCTGCGAAGTGTGTCCGCATCATTTATTTCTATCAAATGAGGATATTCCTCTGATATCAAACGGCCATGCGGGGAGGGGCGAAGTCCGCCCGCGTTTGGCGACAAAAGAAGATGTGGATGCCCTGTGGAAAAACCTGGATGTCATTGATTGTTTCGCGACAGACCACGCTCCTCACACCATCGATGAAAAAGATTCAGATAATCCTCCGCCGGGCTTCCCTGGGCTTGAGACGGCTTTACCTTTGCTCCTGAACGCTGTCTCAGAATCGCGTCTCTCAATTTCCGATATTATCGAAAAAATGTACAGCAATCCCAAAAGGATTTTCAGCCTGCCAGATCAACCCGAAACCTGGGTAGAAGTGGAAGAAAACGCTGTTTATGAAATTAAGGCGGAGGATCAATTTTCACGCTGTAACTGGACTCCGTTTGAAGGCTGGAAGGTGAAGGGAAAGATTAGTAAAGTTGTTTTGCGCGGAGAAACTGCCTTTGAAGATGGCAAGATTTTGGTACAGGCGGGATATGGCAGGAATGTAAGGGGATAATAATTATGGATACCGCTGCCCACAAAACTAAATCAATTTTAAATATTTTTTGTGCCTGATTGCAGAAAACATAGTTATACTATCAGAAATAGATTATACAAAGCCTGTATATACGTCATATTCATCTATACAAATATCTATAAATAGCACTCAATCTGTGGATAAGTACCAATAAACTGTGGAAAACTAACCTTGACTGTGGACAATATGCACAATTGTTCCAAAAATGACTTGTTTTACCCTAAAAATAGCCCCCCATATATGGGGGGTATTAATCATCTCTGCCAAAATATAGAAATTTTTTTTGAGTGTGGAAAGGAGCTCCTTTATGTGGATAAATTTTCCAACAGATATCCACAGTCACAGAATTTTTGGAAAGTGGATCAGACCGAAGGGATGGGGAGAAACGGATATTCATCACCACCTGTGGCGTTAAATTAATTTTATCCACACTATCCACAGGGCCTACTACTATTACGATTCCATATAAATATATATATACTATTGAATCTATTAAGGGTTTCCTGTACAATTCAGTAAGTAATTGCCTTCTTAATCAACCGTGGGAGGTTGTCATGGATATTATCAAAGTTTCAGCCAACTCCCGTACCTCAGCAGTCGCCGGGGCAATCGCGGGTGTTATCCGCGATCATAAACGGGCGGAAGTGCAAGCCATTGGAGCAGGCGCTGTAAATCAGGCGCTGAAAGCTTTGGTGCTTGCCACTGGATACCTCAAAGAGGATGGTCTCAATGTGGTCTGCGTCCCTGAGTTTGTGGAAGTTCAAATTGAAGATAAGGTGCGCACTGCCATTAAAATGGTGATCGAGCCGCGTTAGTGATTGAACTTATTTTCATAGACAATTAAACGCAGGGTGGCTTATAATCCCTTTTGTGGATATTGAGCTTCGCGCGTAATTTTGAATTGGTTCACGCTTCAGGCCGATGCCACTCCTTTTTTATTACCATGCTTCGTTGGAAGAGTTTCTCTCGCGTTTTTCTTTTACTGGTCCTGCTTATTAGTTTGCTGGCGGGTATTTCCGCGCCTATGTTTGTGGATGAATTTGTAAAAGCGGCTCCATTGAATCCGGTTTTAGCGGGGGGGGATGTGGTGATCAGCATGTTTCGTAGCACAGGACCTAATGGTGGGCTTGATGAATTTATTGAACTTTTTAACCGAACGACAGAGAGCGTTCCTATAACGGGATGGAAGATTAAGACTTCGAGTGGTTGTGGATCAACATCAACAGACCTTGCAACGATTACATCTGTAACTCTTAATCCAGGACAACATTACCTTTTGGGAAATTCAGGCTTTACGGGAACTCCCGACAAAACATATTCAGTAGATGTTGCAAATAATGGGGGGGTTGCTTTATTCGATGCTTCAAATATTATTGTTGATAGCGTTGGAATGTGCAGCACCACCCTCTATAAAGAGTTCAATTCTTCACCTCCCTTTTATTTGGCTCCATTAAGCGGGATAGGGGATCAAAGTTATGAACGAGCGGATAATGGTTGTCTTGACACAAATGATAATGATAATGATTTTAATTGGAATCAAACATCAAGTAATACACAGGATTCATCCAGCATTCCCTTCCCATGCATAAGAGTGATTGATGTATCATCTACAGCCGCCGATGGCATCCACACAACAACGACAAATCCTATAATAGCCATAACGGTAAAATTTAGCACAAACGTGAATGTTACCGGCTCTCCACAATTATTGCTTGATACCGGGGTGGTACATCATAATGCAATCTTCGATAAGACTGCAACCGATGCTAGTTTATCCCAGGACACCATCTTCTTTAACTACACTGTAATTGCTGGAGATGTTTCTGCCGATCTGGATTATGTGGCAACCGATTCTTTGTCCTTGAATGGAGGAACTATAACGGGTGCCGTAGGAGATGCAACTTTGGAATTGCCCGGCCCGGGAACGGGGATTTTAGGAGCAGGTTCTCTCGGAATTAATAATGCAATCATAATAGATAATCAAATTCCTCCAAGTGTTATTTCTTTTAAACGCCAAGTCCCGCTTACAACGCCCACTAATGCCGACAGCTTGATTTTTCATGTCATATTCAGTGAAGCTGTAAAAAATGTCGATTTCACTGACTTTGCTGTAAATGGCACAACAACAGCGGATACAATAGCTGTGGCTCTTGTAAATAGTAGTGAATATAATGTGACAATTTCTGGCGGTGATCTTGGATCCTTCGATGGTGTTGTAGGATTGGATTTGAGCCCCGCTCAAAACATTCTGGACTCAGGTAATTCTCCCCTGCCTAACGCAGAACCTGCTATTGATGAGACATACACCCTGGATAATACTGCCCCAACGGTGACTGTAGATCTGGCAGTTGGTCAGCAATCCGGAACCGTTGGAACTCCAATAGAAGTAACTCCAATATACTTCACTGTTGTATTCAATGAAGCTATTGACGTCAGTACATTCATCCCATCTGCTATAGTAGAAACTGGTTTTCTAACTGGAAATACTTGGAAGATTACAAATTCGGGTGACAATAAAACCTTTACCCTTTCAGCAATAGCAGTTGTCGACCCCTCGAATCCCGGGGATACCATAATTCCAACTATTGGTGTGGGTAAAGTTACTGATGTTGCGGGCAATGGTAATGAAGTAAGCACAGGTACGAATAGCACTGTTTATTTCAACAATAATACCTCCCCGAGGGTAACCGTGGATCAGGCGTTTGGGCAGGCAGACCCGACGAGTACCTTGCCAATTAAATTTACGGTTGTTTTTTCAAAAGCCATCATTGCCAGTTTCTTTACTCCGTCGGACATTACTCAAAACGGAACAGCAACAGGAATCACATGGAGTATTGCAGATTCAGGGGATCACACGACCTTCACCCTTTCAGCAACGGCGGTGACAGGAAGAGGAACTTTAATCCCATCTATTGCGGCAAACCGTGTGACAGATTTATTAAGTCATAATAATACGGCTAATACATTTACTGATAATAGTATTTCGTATACAGTCGCAACCCCAACACCCCTGCCAACAGCCACTTCTACGTTTAATCCACTGGTTCTGATCAATGAAGTTGCCTGGGCTGGTACATCCTTACAATACGCAGGTGATGAATGGATAGAACTATATAACATGAACGCAAATGATCCTATAAGCCTGAATGGCTGGAAACTGCAAGTTGATAACGGGACTACTATAATAGACCTGGCTTCTTTTGACTCCAGCGATACGATTCCTGCAGGAGGGTTCTTTCTTCTCGCACGGTCCACTACGACTACCAATCCATGTACTGGATCTGATACTGATTACCAAAATGTATTCCAAAACGTTATAGAGGACAAATGTTTTAGTGTACGGCTTGTCGATAATTTTACAAGTGGTCAACACTTACGGTTACTAGATTCCTCTAATAATTCAATTGACGAGGCTAATTTTGATCGTGGCAATTGGCCTGCCGGTTCCGCTTCCCCTTCTTTTGCCAGTATGGAGAGAAAAGGAAAAATATCGGATTCTAATTCAGGTGCTGCGTGGGGAACATTCGCAGGTACACCTTTTGCTATAAATCGTAATGGTCTCACTACAGTAAGGGGAACGCCTAAAAGAGTCAACTGGATAACCACCGTTCTCCCAACTTCAACCCCTCCTCCAGCCGCGCCGACAAAAAAACCCACTCCATACCGCTCTCCTACCCCGGTAGTTGTTATCGTTGGCCGACCCATCATCAACGAATTCCTTGCGCGCCCTGGCTTTGACTGGAATCAAGACGGCAAGATAAATGTCTTCGATGAATTCATCGAGATAAAAAATGCAGGAGCTGTAGCGATCAGCCTGAGTGGTTTCCGCTTGGATGATGAAGCAGGCCTCGGGTCGGAACCCTTTACGTTGTCTAATATCATTTTACAGCCTGGCGAGCGCATTGTTTATTACGGTCTTGAATCCAATATCCTGCTGGGTGACGGCGGCGACACCGTGCGCCTGATCCACCCCAACGGAGAAGTCTACGATTCTTATACATATCCTGTCGCCAAAAATAAAGATCAATCCATCTGTCGTATGCCTGACAGCAACAGCAATGAATTTGGCTTCGGTGAATGGAAAACAGATTGCATCCCCACACCCAACCTCGCCAATACGCGTGAGGGCAAAGTTCCTTCCGCTCCTGTTGAAACTTTCGAGCCCGCCGTCTGTAACCTGCCCGACACTCTCCCCGCAGATTTCCTCTTCGCCGAATGCGGCGGCTACGGCTCAAACATTTGGAGCACATTCTATTGGGATCAACCCGGCTGGCAGGGCGAGTTATACGTTCCTGACAATTTGAGTAAGTGGGAATCTTTTATAAAGTAAAATATAGACCCTAAAGGTTTCAAAACCTTTAGGGTCTTACTTATAAAAGGATAATAGATGGAAACCTTTTTTTCTTTTTTGGAAAAAAGAGTCGAAGACTCTTCCTCCCTGCTCTGCATTGGACTCGACCCGCACATCCCTGACCTTAAAGAAGCCAGTGCCGCTTCTGCTCTGGATTTTTGCCTGACTCTCGTCAAGCAGACAGCTCCCTACGCTGCGGCATTCAAACTCAACGCCGCGTTCTTCGAAGTGTTTGGCTCCGAAGGCTGGTCTGCACTCAAGCAGGTTATCGAAGCCATCAGCGAGGAATCAAAAAGACTTGGCTCAATGATCCCTGTCATACTCGATGCAAAGCGCGGTGACATAGCATCCACTGCCGAAGCGTACGCCCAATCCGCGTTTGATCATTTGGGCGTGCATTGCATCACATTGAACCCATATCTTGGGCGCGACTCCATTGAACCGTTTATCAGCAACCCAGAAAAAGGGATATTTCTTTTGTGTAAAACATCCAATGCCGGCTCAATGGATCTGCAAAATGTACTGGTGTTACCCACAGATTCAGACAGCCCGATGCCTTTATATAATTATGTTGCGCACCTCGCGCAAAAATGGAATGTGAACAATAACATTGGAATCGTTGTTGGAGCTACACATCCAGAAATTATGGGAATGATTCGCGCCGCTGTGCCTGAGCTGTGGTTCCTTACGCCCGGCGTCGGGGCGCAGGGCGGGGATTTGGAATCCACTTTGAGATCAGGCTTGCGCTCAGACGGCAAAGGACTGCTGATCCCCATCTCACGCGGAATTTCCCGTTCCTCAAACCCAGCCAAAGTCGCTGCCGAATTCCGCGATCAGATCGTGAATATCAAACGTGATATGAATCTTTAATCGCGGTTAAAAAAGGAGTCAACCATGACAAAACTTAATCCGTCTCAAGCTGCCCTCTCTGATGGTCTCCTCGACGCGGGCTGTATCAAATTTGGCGAATTCACTTTGAAGTCTGGACTCATTTCTCCCATCTATATTGACCTGCGCCGCATTATTTCTTTTCCGAAATTACTCGAGCAAATTGGAGCGGCTTATTTGCCAATTCTTCAAACGCTAAAATTTGACCGTCTGGCAGGTTTGCCTTATGCCGCCATTCCCATCGCGACTGCGATCTCCTTGCAAGGAAACTATCCCATGATCTACCCGCGCAAGGAAGTGAAAACATATGGCACAAAAGCCGAAATAGAAGGGGAGTTCCACACTGGTGAAACAGCGATCGTCATCGACGATCTCGCCACCACAGGCGGAAGCAAATTCGAAGCCATCGAAAAATTAACCGCCGTCGGTTTGATCGTAAAAGATATCGTCGTTTTGGTGGACCGCCAGTCTGGCGCGAAAGAGTCTTTAGACCAGGCGGGATATTCCATGCAAGCCGTGTTGACCATCACGCAGCTGTTGGATCATTGGGAAGAGACGGGCAAAGTTGAGAAGGATAAGATCGAGGCGACGAGGACGTTTCTAAAGGATTAGCAAAATGAAACGGATCCCCATCTTTTTGGGAGTTTTATTGATCGCTATATTAGCTTGCGGTCCAGTTTCGGTGACAACCAAAAACTCCATTGTAACCATAACAACATTTGTCGATGAGAGTGGAAAGGGGGCACTGCCTGAGTCTTACAAGCCTTTACCAAATACTTTGATCATAGCAAAATGGAATGTACACGGAAATATGTCACGGGAGGTTAAACTTACAGATCAAAACGGGCAGGCGAATTTTTCAGTTGAGTACACACATTTTTTCGGCGTCAGTGTGTTTCCTCCCTGCGGATATTATTCCACCACTCCGCTGTTTAAAGATATGACAAATATAGAAAAGACTGAATTTGGTTTTTGGCCAGCTAATCCAGGCGGGCAGCTATCAAAGGTAAAGGTTTATTTATGGAAGGATTTGAATTTAAACGGGACACGCAATACGGAAGAAGCGGTTATAAATGAAAAGGCGAGCATCATGTTCAATCTACCGGGAGGGAATCCAGGCCACGTTTTTGATGGGGATAATTTTATTCAGGAAACTGATAACGGTTGGTTTGATATAAATATGGGGAATTCAAGATCGGAAGAGCACACGTCTG
>CAIWRB010000330.1 GCA_903914955.1 uncultured Chloroflexota bacterium
AGTGCATCATGTTACAGATGAAAGATGGCCGATACGAGGTATACGGTAACCCCATTTCAGAAAGACAAACTCGCGCAGCAGATCAGTGGAAGGCTATGCTGGCAAAGAAATTTAATTTCGACCCCAACGAAAAATTTAATCTGACCGTCGAAGATCACCCATACGATTCAGGTATCTTTGGACTGAAGAACATCGTCCGCAATGGCAGCGGCAAGCCCGTAGACAAAAAGAACGGCGTGATCGTCAGCACCATCCGCATGGGATTTGGTCATTATCGCATCGCCATGGCGGGTGTCTCTGCTGCGAAAGCGATGGGTTTCACCCCGTACTGGCTCGATCTGCTTGGCATACCTGGCATTAGCACAGACGTCATCAACTGGTGCAATACCAACTATAGTAAATACTCGCGCATCTCACAGCGTTATCCGTGGTTCGATAAATACGTATGGGAATCTCTGACCACGGGCGAACCAACTCTCCCTGGGTTGGACGCGCTCTTCAATTATATGATCAGCACCTGGCCGTGGCGCTTCCTCAAGACCGAAGTTAAAGATTATAAGATGAGCGAATTATTCAACAATCTTTATGGCGCGCTTCCATCAGATATGCCCATTCTCACTTCACACATGTGGAACTGCATGGGCGCGGTTTCCGGCGGCATGACCAATGTCGTGGATATGATGTTTGATAACTGGCCGATGGCCTTCCAACTCACCGAAGGCGCGAAGCATGCGGTTCAATCTCCATCGGGTTATTATGGTTTCCGTGCCATGCGCGGATTTGACGACAAAGGAAAAATACTCAACCCCGTTCCGCAGGATGCAATCTATTTCACAGGTCATCACGTTGACCATGAACTCGTGGAAAATATCGAAGTCGATTGCAAAGATCGCTTGACCCGCATGAAAGCTAAGGAACCACGCCGCTTCCTCGTCACCATGGGCGGCGCAGGCGCACAACGCGAATTGTTTAAAGCCATCATTGAACATGCCATCCCGATGATCGAGAAAGATCAGATTGCGCTATTCATCAATCTTGGTGACCACAAAGACAATTGGAACTGGCTGCAAGAACAACTCGCCCGGCACAAAGATCTCATCAACACACATTTCACTTGGGAAGACACCAAGGATTTCACAGATAGCATCCGCAAGAAACCCACGCACGGTTTGCACATCTTCCTGTATGATAATACCTTTCACGCCGTGTACGCCAGCAACTATCTCATGCGCGTCATGGATGTGATGATTACCAAACCCAGCGAACTTGCTTTTTATCCCGTTCCTAAAATCTTTAACGCGCGCGTCGGCGGACATGAAATGTGGGGTGCGATCCGCGGAGCAGAGATCGGTGACAGCACGGTCGAGACCCGCACCATCCCGCAGACCCTGCAAGCCATCGACCTGCTCACCGAAGCCGACGATCTACTCGCCATGTTTTGCGATTGCATCGTCAAGAATAAAAGCATCGGCATCTATGACGGTGCCTACAAGAGCGTTGAACTCGCAACTGGTAAAAAATTCAAACGCTAGCATAAAAGACCCGAAAGTTTTTCAAAGCCTTTCGGGTCTTAATATTTAAAAATGAATATTCAACTCGAAACCACCCACTCGCCCTTCTCCATTTCTTTCAAACAAAATAATATTTTATTGATGACCATCAGACATTCGGCATCGCCCGTAGTGAATCTCCGCGCTGATTCGTCATCTGTCACTGCTGCATTTTCGACATTCACCATTAACCTCAACCTGCTCGCTGACCAATGGACATTGATCACATCCCCTGCAGAGTCGCTTGTTGAACTTACCATTGAATTACCAGGACACTGGTATGGGCATGGTGAACTCATCAACCAGCAATGGCCTTTGAATCGCATAATGCTTCAAAAATCGCCTATGCATACCTTCGATAACGGACCAACTGGTTTGAGTGGAGTCATGACTCCCGCTTGGTTCTCTTCCAAGGGTGCGCTGATTATCGCGGACTCTCCCATTGAAGTGGGCATCAACCAACCTCCCGGAAATTATCCGCACTTTAAATGGAGCTTTGCAACAGAGGGACGTGGTGCATTCTCTGATCGTCCTTTTTTCGACCCCGCTAAAGTTGGCGATGGATTGTTCACTTTCAAAGGCAATGCGCTTGATCTAAAATTATCTTTTACAGAGAACGCCATTACAGCACATAAAAAAATTGTTGAGCATTTCGGCCATCCAGCAGAGACTCCGCCCGTAGGCCTTTTCACCAAACCTACCTGGACAACATGGGCACGTTATAAAACGGAGATCAATCAAGAGGTTGTATTGCAATACGCAGATGACATCATCAGAAATGATTATCCATTCAGCGTGTTGGAAATTGACGACCGCTGGCAAGTCTTTTACGGCGATCTTGGTTTTGACCCAAAGCGATTTCCAAATCCCAAACAAATGATCGACGAATTGCATACCAAAGGCTTCAAAGTGACTTCATGGGTGATTCCGTTTTTAGACCTAGAATCACAAGCCTTTGCCGATGGAACAAAAAATAATTGGCTTGTCCGCAGGTCTGACGGTTCCCCCTATCTGGTTGAATGGTGGCAGGGACACGGCGGTTTGCTGGATGTGACGAATCTGTCAGCGCTGGAGTGGTTCTTCGAAAGGCTGGCCAAGCTGCAGATTGAGACCGGGCTCGATGGCTTCAAGTTTGACGCAGGGGAAGCCTGCTTCCTCCCGTCCGATGCAGTCACTCATAAAAAAATCCATCCAAATGAATATACCCAAATTTATGTGGAAGCGGTTGCAAAACACTATCGGCTGACCGAAGTGCGTTCAGGTTGGAAGAATCAACGCGCGCCGATTTTCTTCCGTCAATGGGACAAAACCACCTCATGGGGGTTGGATAACGGTTTGCATTCTGTGTTGACGGGCATCCTCGCGCTTTCCATGGCGGGTTACCCTTTCGTTCTGCCAGACATGGTCGGCGGCAATGAATACGAAGAAAAAGCAGACGCCGAATTGATGATTCGCTGGACGCAGTTGAACGCCCTCCTCCCCGCTATGCAGTTCAGTCTTCCGCCTTGGGAATACGGTAGTGAAAGCGCAGAGCTTTGCCGCCGCTATGCAAAT
>CAIWRB010000331.1 GCA_903914955.1 uncultured Chloroflexota bacterium
CTCCGAAAAGCGTAATGCAGCGTTTTCAATTGTCGAAAAAACTTTAAAGCAGTACGGCTTAACCATGGATGTAGACGTTATCTACGCCATGATCGAAACTCAGGTATTTGACTCGTTCAACAAGTCAAAGAGCCTGCCAGTCGGATAATGTTGACAATCCCCTCAGAATACATTGTTGTACTTGGCCTCATTGCGTGCGCGCGTGAGGCCTACAATGTTTTTTGGATACGGAAGATGCGCAGCATTGGCACGTTGTTTTCGTTTGCGTATATGACAATTATTTATATGCTGCTGAAATGGGGCACGTTGATCAGTATTGAGTTCCACGGGGGGGAATTTGTACGAGCCGGAATATTTTTGATATTTCTCGATAAGAGTATTGCGTTTGCCTACGAAATATATTCAAGGCGGCGCAAATGGATAATTTAGTACTGATCATTGGGCTGATAGTATCGCCAGTAGTTACCGTAATTGGGCTGGTGCTCAACCACCAAAGCAATCTAAGAACAGCGGCGTCCCTTGCGGTAAAGAACAAAAGTGAGTCAGAAAAACTTGAGGCAGAGACTACTGAGTTAACAATAAAAAACAACTCCGCACAGATGGCCTACTGGATAAAAATCACTGAAGACTTAAGGAAAGAAGTGGCTGAGTTGCGCAAAGAGAAGAACGCGCTTGCCATGGAAAACATCACACTCCGCCAACAGGTCAACGCGCAGGAACAGGAAATCGAAACGCTCCGCAACAAAGTTGCTGTGCTGGAAGGAAAGAAGTAACTTGGAAAACGTAGACACCTTGCACGTGATGATGAGTGACCTACACTCAGGCAGCGACACGGCTTTAACAGTTGACAGGGTGTGGCGCGGACAAAAGACGTCCGACATTTATCCGACATCGGCGCAAAAGAAAATTAGAACACAGTTTGAAAAGACAGCGGAAGAAGTAAAAGTTAACCGTAAAGGCATCAAAGTAAGGTTAATTCTAAACGGCGATTTGTTGGAAGGCTGTCACCACGGCAACACGCAGATATTCACTCAAGACGAATTGGAAATGGCAGAAATTTCCGCCGAACTCATAAACGAGTTCAAGAAAAAGATAGACTGGAACAGAGGCGACGAGGTCTATGTCACGCGCGGTACGACGGTGCATGTCAAGTCTCTGGAAAACTTTATCGGTAAAGAAGTCGGCGCGGTCATGGATGGTGATTTTTACGTCCACAACAAGCTGATACTCAACACGAACGGCGTCATATCCTGCACAGCGCACACAGGCCCCGGTGTTGGTAAAGGGCAGAACGAGGGTAATTCCCTCCGTAATTTTATGAATAATTATTATGTGACTTGCACGAAAGACGGACTGACATGTCCATCCATTTTTTACTTTGGACACGTCCATCAGCCTTATTACTCAGTAATTGAGCAGCGGGAGCCTGGCTTCAAGTTTCGGACTTTACATGGAGTGATTACTCCATCTTGGCAAATGAAAACAACCTACGCCCTGGACAAAATGCCACATGCGCGAAACAGGGTCGGCGGCGTGATGCAACTAATAACGGCAAGCGGTTTGATCGGCACTCCGCAATTCTCGGTAATGGAGACACCATGAAACGACACATCAACAAAGCAAAGCGAGTAAGTCACCAATGCCGCAATAATAACCAATGCCCATGGTGCCGCCGCTCCCGTTTGCATAATGCGAACAAACGTAAGCTGGAAGCTAAGTTGCAGGCCAACGATGGTTTGCAGTAAGGCAATGAGCCTGCTAATTCGTCTCCGGCGCGCACGCCTGCCAGTCAAGAAAAACGCACTTCGTGCACAACTGAGAGCTCACGCACAGAACTGCAACTTTTGCCAAAAGGCGATAAACGCAAAAAGGTGACCATGCAAGCAACTTCTTTATTTGTAAACAAAAAGGTGGTTGTAATTCCATCGTTGCACAAACATTACTTTTCTCTGCAGCTCAGCAATGGCGTGATTATCGCCGTGTGTAAGTGCGGCGCGGCGATAACGCACAGAGAGATATTAGCGAGGATCAACACTGAGTAGGAATGACATATAAACCAGGTCAAAGCGGTAACCCCAACGGACGCCCCAAAAAGGGACGCGCGCTCGCCGAATTATTGGAGCTTGAACTTAATCAGAAATTTGGTGATGAAGTTGAGGCCAAGCAAATAATAATTCAGCGGGCGGTTATTGCTTTAAGAACGGGGTATATGGTTTTTCCCGGTCTGAAACGGGACCGTAAAGTTAAGCTGGCAATAAAGGAATGGTCAGAACTTTTCAAGTTCGTGGTGACGCACCTGGACGGACCGGCAAAGGTTGATCTAAACATTACAAATGATCATGGCGGGATCAATGACCAGGCGTTTGCCTTGCCGGCGGATGTGATCGCGCCATCGTTCCTGGACGCTTATCGGGATATCGCGGCAAAAGGACATACTGAGTATATATTCAACGGCGGGCGCGGATCCACAAAATCAAGCTTCGTTTCGTTGGCGATCATTTACCTTATCAAGAATAATCCGTTACTGCATGGACTGGCCACGAGACAGGTGGCTGCCACCTTGCGCGATTCGGTTTATGCACAGCTGCAATGGGCGATCAGTGAGTTGGGGTTGTCGGATGAATTCAAGTGCATCACCAATCCTATGGAAATCGAATACCTGCCAACCGGACAGAAGATCTATTTTCGCGGGGCAGATGACCCGGGGAAGATCAAATCGATCAAGCCGACGTTTGGGTATATTGGCGTTTTGTGGTTTGAAGAGTTGGATCAGTTCCACGGGCAGGAAGCAATCCGCAAAATTGAACAGTCGGTTATCCGCGGCGGGGATGAGGCGTTTATTTTCAAATCGTTCAATCCGCCGCAAACAGCGAATAACTGGGCGAATAAATACATTCAGATCCCGAAGGCTACTCAGTATCAACATCGGTCAAGTTATCTGACTGTGCCGATCGAATGGCTGGGCAAGACGTTCATCGAAGAAGCCGCACATCTGAAGAATGTCAACCCGAAGGCATACGAGCATGAATATATGGGCGTGGCCAATGGTACGGGCGGGCAGATATTTGAGAATGTGACGATCCGTAAGATCACGGATGATGAAATTTACGGCGTGAATGACGGCATGGGCAGCTTGGCCGGCGGGTTTGATCATGTGCTGCATGGGCTGGATTGGGGCTTTTACCCGGACCCGAACCATTACAGCCGGGTGCATTATGACGCGGCGCGGCTGACTTTGTACGTTTACGGGGAGTTGCGGGCGTGGAAAACAAGCAACCGTGACATGTATGACGCGCTGATCAGGTACGGGTACGGTAATGATGACTTGCTTATCGCGGATAGCGCGGAGCCCAAGTCAGTTGCGGACTTCCGTGAGTATGGCGCGAGTTGCAGGGGCGCGGAAAAGGGCAAGGATAGTGTGAAGTATTCGATAAAGTGGCTGCAATCGTTGAAGGAAATTGTGATCGACAATGAACGGGCGCCATTTACGACAGAGGAATTTTTGGATTACCAGTTTGAAATGACGAAGGATGGCGAGTTGATCAGCGCCTACCCAGACGCGAATAATCACGCGATCGATTCGATACGATATGCGACGAACCTGATATGGCGCCGCAGAGGAGAATAATATGGCAGATGTAAATGCAAACGGGATCATAACTCAGGAAGTTATTCTTTATGATGAAAATGGGGATGTGATTCCCGTTGTGGCAGGAGCGAACACCGGCGTGAAGGGACTGCGGGTGTTTGGCGGGCCGACTGACCCGATGAGCGATGTGCCGGTTGTGATTGAGTTTGATCACCACCAGGTGCATGAAGGCGAGGCGTGGAAATGGAATTTTATTGGCGCGGTAAACGCAACCACAAAAGATGTGCGGTTTTCCGTACCGGCATTGACGGCGACCACCCGCACGCCGCATGTTCTCATGGAGCTCATTGCAGACAATGCCAGCGCGACTCTTGGGCTGTATGAGGGCACGACCTGGACAGCCGCCGGAACAGATGACAGCGCACGAATATTTAACCGCAACCGTAACATCGCCGGCGCGCCGAACTCGAAGATTTATGTCGCAGGAGTGACCGCTCTCACACCCAACGCGCTCGGGACATTGATCGAATCGGGTTATATCTTTACAGGCAAGGGCGCGATGTCAATTGACAGGGGAACAATGGAGTGGGACCTAAAATCGAATACCGAGTATCTGATACGGGTTGTCACTGTTGGCAGCGGTACGGTACTACTTCGGGTCAATTTCTACGAAGACAAGGGCGTGTAAAGAGGTAGGCCATGTTTGCAAAAATCCTGCAATGGATACGAGAGGTATTAAGTAAAATGATCAATCCAACGAACGTAAAATCTGCATTGAAAGTGGACGTGGCGATATCGCCGTTGATGGCCGAGGCGCTTCAACTGTGGTCAATTATGTACATCAACCAGGCACCGTGGCTTAATAACGATGTCAAATCATTGCAGCTGCCGGC
>CAIWRB010000332.1 GCA_903914955.1 uncultured Chloroflexota bacterium
GCAATCTTGCGCTTGGTTGTAGGTTTAGCACTCGCACACATTGACTGCTAGAAATAAAACTGGGATCGATTACCAGAGGCTATATGAGCCTCATTTCATCAGCCCAGTTTGTCGGTGATGCTTCAGAGTAATTGGTTTAACTTCAAGGTTAATTTGCTTACCTTCCAGTGAGGTGGTTGATTGCCTTTGGCATTGATGCGGACGGTGAAAAACGCGGTTTAACGCTGGTTTTTGACAAAATCGGCACAAAATCGGGAGGAATCAGTGCTTTTCTGTCACCAGACCTCGGAGGTCTTAGGAGCAGGTGGTAAAAGGGTTTGTTCAACCGCCTGTGCTGGCTATTTACTTCTCCGTCAGGTTTTTTGAAATATTGGGTGGGAATGTTGCAAGTGATTTCCTTTTCCCTCTAAGGTGGGCTCGGTTTAATTTTCGATGAACAGCCAGGGAAGGATTTCGTTCATCAGGCTGCTTCCGGGAAATTATAAGGGTAAGATAGCATGATGATCCTCTTTTTGGCGCACCCTGAATATGCCGATCATGTGCCTGCCGCAGATAAACTCTTATCAATTCCCCGCCATTCCCAATGTTTCTTACCCGCCCGATATTCTTCATCCTGCCTATCTGGCAGATATTTATGAGCATCTGCCAGATAGGCTACTTTCACTAAATTTGGAGGTTCTTAATTTATTATCGGTTTCAGACTGAGCTGACGTAAAAGCATATGTGATGCGAATTCTATTTCGACTTGCCAGCTACAAGTTTGAACCTGGAAACCACCTGCTGTAATTTCTCTGCCATTTCCATCAGGGTCGTAGCTGAAGCGGAGACTTCTTCCACTTGAGCGGATACTTCCTCGGTGGATGCGGAAACTTCTTCGACAGCAGCGCTGTTCTCTTCGCTGACACTGGCGATGTTCTCGATGGCCTGGGTCAACTCTTGAGAGTTGGCGGCCATCTCTTCGGTGGCGGCGGTATTCTCTTCGATCACAGCTGAGACCGTATCAACAGCTTCGACCAGCTCCGCGGCGGCAGCGCTGACCTTGGCGGCGGCATTGCCCGCTTCTTCGGCCTGCTTGTTGACCGATTCAGCCGCGCCCAAAATGTTACTGAGCGCTTCGCCGGCGGAGTTCGCGCGCACCACACCCGATTCAACTTCGACGGCCGAAGCCTGCATGGCGGTGACCGCTTCGCTGACGGTCTTCTGAATACCCTTGATCAGCGCTGCAATTTCCTTGGTCGCCAAACTGGAGCGTTCGGCTAATTTGCGAACTTCATCCGCTACTACTGCGAAGCCCTTGCCCTGTTCCCCAGCGCGGGCGGCTTCGATGGCGGCATTGAGCGCCAGCAGATTGGTCTGCGATGCGATGTCTTCGATGGTTTCAACGATGGCGCCGATCTCTTCGGAGCGGGTTCCCATTTCTTCCACTTTACTGGCAGAGAGCCCAACCTTGGTGCGGATGGCTTCCATGCCGGTGATGGTTTCTTTTACAGTCTTGGCGCCATCGCGTGAGTAGGTGGCTGCTTGAGCAGAATCGCGGGTTACAGCCTGGGCATTCGCGGTGACCTGCTCAATGGCGGTGTTGATGCGCGAGGTGATCTGCGAAGCCAGACTGATGGCTTTGGCCTGTTCCTGAGCACCCTTGGCCACGCCGTCAATGGCGCGTCCCATTTGTTCAACCGAACCTGAAGTCTTGGTGACACCCGCGGTTTGTTGGGCGGTGCCGAGCGCCACTTGTTGAATGGTGGTTGCGATCTGGCTGGTAGCCTCGCCAGATTGTTCGGAGGCCGTGGCAAGCTGAGCCGAAGCGGCTGAGACCGCGTTGGCGCTTTCAGCGATCAGGGTGACAGCATCGCGCAGACCGGCGATCATCTTGGCAAAGGAATTGCCGAGTTCATCTTTGGCTGATTTGGGTGTGACTGTGGTGGTCAGATCATTTTCAGCAATGGCAGTGGCAGAGACGCCCATGCCCTGCATATAATTAATTAAGCTGTCAAAGGCGTTGCTGATATCCCCGATCTCATCCTTCCGTTTTCGGACCGTGTCTTTTTCTGCTTCGCTCACATCGCGTACCATGTCGCCGACGGAGAGCGCTTTCGCCAGTTTGGTGAGGAATGCCAATGGATTGGCGATGCTGTTGGATATGAAGGCGCCAAATCCCATCGCCGCCAATACAGCAATGATGATGATCACGATCATGATCGTAGTGGCCTGATTGGCGAGGACGGTATTGGCATCGGAAACACTTTTGGCTTGATCCTCTTTCATTTGGCGCATCGCATCAAGACCTGCTTCCGTAGCCTTTGCACTCGCAAGAGCATCCCCGCGCATCAAAGCCAGTGCTTCAGTTTCTTTTCCCGCCAAAGCCAGCGACATGATCTGATCGCGATACCCTGTAAACTCCTGGTAGTCCTTGGTATAGGTGTCAAATAATGCCCGCATTTCTGGGGACACTATCAGCTTTTCATAATCAGCCGATACTGTGGTGATATCTGCATCAAGCGTTTTGATCGTATCAATATATTTCTGATCTTCGGTCGCGTCTTTTGTAAGTAACATATCACGCAGATTGACACGTGTGCGTTGTAATGCGACACCGACATCAGCTATTTGACCGACCGGCACCGTCTGGTTTTGATAGAGCCTGGTATCTGCGGCATCGATCTGCTTGATATAGTAAACCGCCACAATTCCGACGATCGCCGTAATGATGGAGATGATCAAAAAGCTGCCAATCAGTTTCACACTCGTTTTTAGATTATTGAGGAAATTCATATTATTTACTCTCCTTCTTTCATGAATATATATTTGTTTTGGACAGCACTTAATTATATTTTTTGAGCCGCGAGCGCTTCCAACGATTGCTGTTCATTAAGATCGAGCACCTTGCCAAGTTCCAATAAAATGATCAAACGGTTTTCAAGCCGAACAATGCCCTTCAAGAAAACAGAGTTTACCGAATTGACCATCGGAGGAAGCGGTTCGATCAAATCATCCGAGACGCGCAAGACCTCCGAAACACCGTCCACCACCACACCCACTTTGATACTCCCCATTGTGGCGATGATGATCCGGGTTTGGCGCGTATCCTCCTTCGTCTCCAAGGCGAAGCGGGTACGCAGATCGATAACAGGCAGTACACTGCCGCGGAGGTTAGTCACTCCCTTTACATAATCAGGGGTCTGTGGCAATTGCGTGATCGCCTGCATCTTGATGATGCTTTCGACTACGGCAATATTGATCCCATAAAACTCACTGGCTAGTTCAAAGATCACAAGTTGTTGTTCCATGTTTTTATCTCCACACGATTTCTTTTTTTTTCAAGAATCTCACACCAGATCCTTGACTCATTAATCGCCGAACTATTAAAAAACCAAAAGGTTCTTTGCTTTTTACTATGCTATAGTATAGGATAAAGGGGAAGTTAAACAATTCGTTTAAATACGGAAAATGCCTGCGTAAAACTACTTATTATTGGGCACGACACTTCCCGGGATATTATCGCCATATCCAGCCCGTTGGAATTAAGTAAAATTACGGATGGCGCTAATACGGAATTTCCGCTAATATGGAATAAAGTATATATAAGATAACGTGCCATTGTTGGATACAGGATTAGACCATGAATAAAAAGACGGAAGGGTCAACAAAACCATCTGCACTACGCCAGCAAGCCGAAACCAAGCTGCGTAAAATAAAGAGCAAAGCTGCTCCATCCACGGCTGCATCAGAGTCTCGGACCCTTGTCCACGAACTCGAATTGCATCAGATAGAACTTGAGATGCAAAATGATGAACTAATGCTCTCTCAAACAAAGGTGAATGCTGCTCTAAAGCAATATGAAGATCTGTACGATTCCGCCCCCGTTTCCTACTTTACGCTGGCAAAAGACGGCACCATCTTTCAAGCCAACCTGCCTGGGTCCAATCTGTTGGGAGTGGAGCGTAGTGAATTGATCAAGCGGCGTCTTGGAATATTTGTTTCCGTCCAATCACGACCAGCCTTTAATACTTTCCTTGAAGTTGTGTTTGGAAGTAATAAAAAGGAAAGCTGCGAAGTCGCACTTGTCAATCATGATCATGAACAGATCTGGGTGCAGATTGAGGCTGCCTGTTCTGATGTTTTATTTGGAAAACAAGCAGTGTGTCACGCCGTGGTTATCAACATTTCAAGGCAGCGAAAGTTGGAGGCAGCGTTCCATGAACAAAACGAAAAATTTGCCAAACTGACCACTAAAATCCCCTACTACCTTGCTTTTGTCAATGCAAAAACTTTGCAGTATGAATACGTTAATGAATTGTATGAAAGATCCTTTGGGATCCCGCAGGACAAGATCATCGGCCATCACCTAATGGATGTGGTCGGAAAGGCGAACTATCAATTCGCCCTGGAATATATTAATGAGGCCCGGTCCGGGAAATCCGTTTCATACGAGAATACTTTCGACCTTGTTTCTGGGCCGCGTTGGATCCAGATCAACTATGCTCCAATTTCTGACAGCGAAGGGCACATCACATCCATTGCAGTTCTTGGTTTTGACATCACGGAACGCAAGCAGGCAGAAATTGTTTTGAGGGAAAGTCAAATTAGATACCAGCTGGTCTTTGAAAATTCCGGTACAGCGAATGCAATTTTTGATACAGAATGCCGCCTGGTACTTCAAAACAGCATGTCGCTTCAAAGTTTGGGGACAAAACCCGGAGAATCACTTGGTAAAACGTCAATGGAAATATTTGGCCCTATACGAGGATTGGCTGTGACCGAACGCATGCGGCATGTTCTTGATTTGGGTCTCACAGAATCTTTTGAAACTGAATTTGATCTGGCTACTGGAAAAAAGTGGTTCCGCTCCACCTACCAGCCTCTTTTTGATGAAAAAAATACCATTATTGGGGTTCAGGTAATATCCCAGAACATTACCAAAGATAAACAGACACAGGAAATATTGCGCAATTCTGAACTTAAATTGCGCAAGGCTCAACATTTTGCCCATATCGGAAGTTGGACTTGGGACATCAAGACCAACCAACTTGAATGATCAGACGAGATGTACAACATATTTGGCCTGGATAAGAGCACATTTTCCGGAAGCCTCCCCGATGTGATCGCGCAAGCAATCCACCTGGATGACCGCGCAAAAGTTGAACGATCCAATTCAGTAGTGATCAATGAGGGCAGACCCACTCCGGTGGAATATCGGATCGTCTGGGGCGATGGTTCCATTCGCACAGTTTGGGCCGAAGCCGGGGAGCTGCTTCTGGATGATGCAGGCGCACCATACTTGCTAAGTGGTACAGTTCAAGACATCACCGAGCGAAAGATGGTGGAAGAGACTCTGAGTGAAAGCGAAGCCAGTCTAAAATTCTCTCAACGGGTGGCACATGTCGGACACTGGACGTGGGATACAGTCACCAACCGGGTCACTTGGTCAGATGAAATGATGCGCATCTTTGGGATAGATCCAGCCATGTTCGATGGTGATATGGATAGAGTTATTGCCGAAGCCATCCACCCGGATGATCGCGAAAAAGTTAATTCATCGAATGCATCAGTAATGACCGAGCAAAAACCTGTGCCTCTGGATTATCGCGTGATATGGCCCGATAGATCCGTACATACGGTTTGGGCAGAGGCAGGCGACAAAATTCTAAGCGCAGACGGAAAAATTCTCAAGCTAAGTGGAATCGTTCAGGATATCACCGAACGCAAGCGGGCGGAGGATTTGATCATTCAATACACCAACGAATTGGAGATCCGGGTTGCAGAGCGCACAGCCGACCTCAGCCGCGTCAATTTGGAACTGGCGCGCGCGCTGCGGGCGCGAGATGAATTCCTTGCCAGCGTGAGTCATGAATTGCGTACTCCGCTCACAGGCATCCTCGGGCTTTCAGAAGTTTTGCAACTAAGAACATACGGTGAACTGAACGACCGACAACAAAAAGCAATGTCGATGATCGAAGTAAGCGGTCGTCATTTGATGGAGCTAATCAACGACATTCTTGACCTTTCCAAGATAGAGGCGGGTAAATCGGAATTGCAAATTGCGCCCTGTTCTCTGGCTGATATATGTCAGGCAAGTTTGCAATTGGCAAGAGGCATGGCGCAGCAAAAAAATCAGGATCTGCAGTACTCTCCCCCAACAGAAACGATCATTCTTCAAGCAGATGCGCGCCGCCTTAAACAAATTCTGGTCAACCTGCTTGGTAACGCGATTAAATTCACCCCGCGAAATGGTGAACTGGGATTGGAAGTTCAAACGAATGAAACCGAACACTTCGTTAAGTTAACCGTGTGGGATAAAGGACTTGGAATAGAGCCCGAAAATCTGCAAAAGCTCTTTAAACCTTTTGTGCAAATTGATGGCAGTCTCGCGCGCGAATACCCCGGCACAGGGCTGGGGTTGGTTTTGGTAAGGCATCTCACCGAAATGCACAATGGAAGAATTGAAGTCGAAAGCCTGATTGGCGAAGGCAGCCGCTTTACTGTGGTATTGCCCTGGTCGCCTCAAAATACCGTCCCAACTCTCAACACACCATCGACCGAATCGAGTTCAGTGATCTTATCTGAACATTCCATCGCACCCCTGATCATGCTCGTGGATGATGACGAGATGGTATTGCAAGTGGTAAAGGATTTTCTCGAAACAAAACAATATCGCGTTTTGACGGCACTCAGCGGATTGGAACTGCTCGAGAGAGTCACAGAAATCCATCCTGATATCCTGTTAGTGGATATCCAAATGCCGGTCATGGATGGATTGGAAACGATACGCCGCATCCGTTCCCATACCGACCCTCTGGTCGCTGAGATGCCCGTGATCGCGGTCACTGCCCTGGCCATGCCCGGCGATCGTGAATACTGCCTGCGCGCTGGCGCAAATGAATATATGAGCAAGCCGGTCAGGTTAAATGAATTAGTGCATGCCATAGAGGGTTTGCTCAAGGATAAACCATGAGCGAACAGCCCTACACCATCCTAATTGTTGATGATGATTTGATCGTACGTTCCACACTTGCCGCCCTGCTTGAAAAACCCAATTATCATGTTGAAATGGCCGAAGATGGTCTTCAGGGTCTTGAGATGGCAAAGCAACTCAATCCTGATTTGATCCTGTTGGATGTGATGATGCCGCGCATGAACGGTTATGAAGTCTGCAAGCACATCCGTTCAGATCCTCAAATCGGTGAAGTCCCGATCATCATGATCACCGCCCTGGATGACCGTGATGTAAAGCTGAACTGCCTCATGGTGGGAGCGGATGATTTTCTCTCCAAACCATTTGACAGTCTTGAACTTGAATTCCGCCTAAACACCATGCATCGGGTAGATCGTTACCGCCACCTTATAAATGAACGTGAAAAATTACAAGGTACCCTCGAAGAACTTTCTAGAAAAAACGGGCAATTGCAAATTCTTTCGAAACAGACGCTGGATGCACAGGAGAATGAGCGCCGCTTCATCGCAGTCGAACTGCATGATGAGATCGGTCAACTCATAACCGGTTTAAAACTCATCCTGGAGCGCAAAGATAATAATATCCCCGCCCTGCTTACGGATGCGCGTGCTGTCACCAACGAATTGATGCAGCGTGTGCGCGAAATATCGCTCAACCTGCGACCTGCCGCCTTGGATGATTTTGGTCTGCCTGCCGCGCTGGATGATCTATTCAAAAACTTCACCAGCCGTACCCGCATCACCATTCAACACAATATCAATCCGCTGGACGAACATCGTTTTAACAAAACCATTGAAACCACTGTCTTTCGTATGGTGCAGGAAGCCCTTACCAATATTGCCCGCCACGCCGGGGTGACCGAAGCCAATGTTACGTTGATCATTAAACCAGATTTGTTGCGCGTCTCCATTGTAGATGTAGGCGAAGGATTTGATATTCGTTCAAAGGATGGAAGCGCCTCCACCGGATTATCCGGTATGAAGGAACGTGTTCATCTCGCTGGAGGACGCTTCACCCTGCAGTCTGCGCCCGGCAAAGGCACTCTTGTCCTCGCCGAGTTTGATCTTGAGCAAACAGAGTAACTCATGAGTCATATAAAAATCATTCTTGCGGATGACCACAAATTAGTACGGCAGGGATTGCGCGCACTACTGGAAGCGAACCATGGTTTTGAGATAATTGGCGAAGCCAGTAATGGAGTCGAAGCCCTCAAGTTGATGGAGGAGCTTTCTCCGGATATTGCGCTATTGGATGTCATGATGCCCGACTTGAACGGCATCGAAACTGCAAAGATCGCGCAACAAAGAGGATTGAAAACAAGATTGATCTTTCTATTCATGCATGCCAATTCCACTTATGTTGTCCGCGCTCTGCAAAGCGGTGCCATGGGATATGTATTGAAAGATTCTGATTTTATCGAAATCCATCAAGCTATTCAAAACGCTCTGGAGGGTAAACGTTATTTGAGTACCGCCATCGCAAGCGAAGTGCTCGAAATTCTCCTAAACGCTGATCTTGATAAAAGCGATGTATTGGCTGTTCTATCACCACGTGAACGCGAAGTGCTGCAGCACATCGCGGAAGGCAATTCGAATGCCATCATCGCTGAAAAATTAACGCTGAGTGTACGCACAGTCGAATCGCATCGCGCCCATATCATGGCGAAAATGCACTTCAACTCCCAGGCCGACCTTGTGCGTTGTGCAATTCAACAAGGTCTGATCGCCCCATGAGCAAGCCAAACATCCTGATCGTTGACGATGATTCAATTTCCTGCATGGCGATCGAAGGACTGCTTTCCAGTGAACCGTATGATCTTCATTTTGCGTGTAATGGCTTTGATGGAATAGCAACTGCGACCAGCCTTCACCCCGACCTGATCCTGCTCGACGTGATGATGCCGATCATGGATGGCTACGAAACCTGCAGGCAGATCCGCTCACAGCCCGATATCGCTGAGGTACCGATCGTGCTGATCACATCTCTGGATGATCAACCCTCCCGCATCACAGGCCTGCAAGCTGGCGCGGATGACTTCATCAGCAAACCCTATAACAGGATGGAATTATTCGCGCGCGTGCAAACCATAATTCGTCTTAACCGCTATCGCCGCATCGCTGAACAACAAACCGAATTATTGACCGCCTACGATAAGACGATCGAAGGCTGGCTATCCGCCCTTGACCTGCGCGACAAGAAAACAGAAGAACACACGCACCGTGTAATGGAAGCAACTCTGAAATTTGCCCGCGCGGCCGGATTCACTCAGGAAGAACTTACGAATATACAACGGGGTGCTCTCTTGCATGATGTGGGAAAACTCGGGATCCCTGATTCGATCCTGCTAAAACCAGCTACATTAACTGAAGAGGAATGGCAGGTGATGCGCATGCATCCGCTTTATGCATATCAATGGTTGTCTCCGATCGCTTTCATATTACCTGCGCTGGATATCCCCTATTGTCATCACGAAAAATGGGATGGTACGGGTTACCCGCGCGGTTTAAAAGGAGATGAGATCCCATTGGCTGCGCGGATCTTTGCCATAGTGGATGTATGGGATGCTTTGACCTCGGACCGCCCCTACCGTTTGGCGTGGTCAAAAAAAGAGGCGATAAAGTACCTCAAAGATCAAGCGGGAAAACATTTTGATCCGCAGGTCGTGCAAGAGTTTTTGAAGACGCTTCCCGAGGCTTGATCCTGGACTGGAAGCTGGAAGAATAAATTATGTTCAGTCTGAAAATTGACGAGGAGATTCAATTACGCAATATACATCCCGATGATGCCGAATCGCTTTTCGATCTTATGGAGCAAAATCGTTCGCGTCTTCGCCTGTGGATTGATCCAAGCTCCCTGCCTGAGACAACTAAAGAAACCCGGTTATTTACAATCAACTGCCTTTTCAGTTATTACGGTAATCCGTTTGGATCCAGCGAACTTGATAAATACTATGCTGAGTTGGAGTCTTATTTTCCACCTGCCCACCGTCCGCTTGACTTGGGGATATGGTTTCATGATGGACTGGCTGGGATCATTATGATGTCACGTTTGAAGGATAGCACTACTGCGCTCGAATTTGGCTATTGGATCACGGAAGAACATGAGGGCAAGGGAATCGTCACGCGCTGTGTCAGCGCATTAATGAATTACGCAATTGATGAAATGGACATCCAAAGATTTGTGATAGGGTGTGCTGTGAATAATCATCGCAGCCATTCCATCCCGGAACGTTTGGGATATCGCCTGCACGTGACACAACCCAACGGGGAAGTTGTCGGCGAATTCGTATATGATCGGGCGATCTACGGGATTCGATCCACGACATGGCGTGAGCAAAGCAAGACAAGTACGGAAAATTGAGTATTGCAGGCGGATGAATGAGTAACCAGCACAAAGCTTTTTTATTCGTACGGCCAGAGATGATTCGGTTACAATAGGGAAAAATAGGCAATTTCTCATATGGTATTTATATTTCAAATTTGCTGAAAAATAAAATGGTTAGTTTCCTCAAAGGCCAAAATATTTACAATGGCGAAATCGATGGGTTTGTTTCCAGCCGATATCGAGTCGTTGCGCGTTTAAGCAAAGGTGGCACATCAGAAATATATAAAGCTATTGACAAATTTAACAATTCGAAAGTGGTCATCAAAATCCTGCAGTCAGATTATGTCGACAGCCCGGAAGAAGGTATTGACGGCAAAGATGGAGTAATTCCGGGTTCACCCAACCATGAAATTTCAAAAGCACATGAATTCATCACCCAGGAAGTCAAATTCCTAGAGTCATGCCATCACCCAAATATTATTCACCTGCGTGATTACAATCTGACAGCCGAACGCCCTTATATAGTTTTGGATTTTCTGGAAAACATCACTTTGGAGAAGGAAATCCTCCACAAAAACAGAACATTCTCCATAAAAGAGACGTTGAGTATATTGGAACAGATCTGCGACGCTCTCGGGTACGTTCATAATAAGGGTTATGTCTATTGCGACCTAAAGCCAAATAACATCATTTCCATAAACCAAAATTTAATACTGATAGATTTTGGGTTAGTCAGGCCAATTAATACACCCATTCTTGGGGGCACAATAGGCTACATGGCTCCCGAAGCGCTTCAAAGCTACAATATCCCAGTCCTGGCAGAGCCAACCCTGGATATTTATGCTCTTGGAATTTTATTATACGAATTATTAACTGAGTTCCATCCAACAGCATATCAAAATAACATAAATGTTGCAAACAACCCGGGAGGAAAAACGATTCGGGCGAAGGCAACTCCCAATCAAAAATTGGCAAGTGAACTAAACCCCTATCTGCCCAAGATCTTTGATAAAATTTTATTACGCTGCATTGAGAATAATCCCAAAGACCGATACCAAAGTACGGGTCAATTGATTCGAGATTTTACCAGGGAGGCTAAAAGCTTTATATAAAGTGGGGAATTTCACACTTGTGCTATAATACCGCCACCATGCAACCCAGACTCAACTTCGCTAATGATAATAATAATGATCCCTCTATTGTCGGGCGAAGCTTTGCTGGTTAACAAATAACTCAAGTCAAAACCAATCGCCCGACGCAAACGCGAAGGGCGATTTATTTTATATAGACAGCCCGTCCTTGCAAGGAAGCAAGCTCCTCGCAAGGACGAGGAATATTTTCGGAGGCGCATTATGTACAGAACTCATACTTGTGGAGAATTACGTGCCAGTCACGCGGGGCAAATCATTACCCTTTCTGGCTGGGTACACAGACGCCGCGACCACGGCGGAGTGGCTTTTTTTGACCTGCGTGACCGTTCAGGATTGGTACAAATCACCATCAATCCAGACCTGCCAAAAGAATCGCTTGACCTTGTGACCAACGTCCGCATGGAGTGGGTTTTGCAGATCGAAGGTATTGTGCAACTACGCCCTGACGGCATGAAAAATCCAAAAATGGAAACGGGCGAGATCGAGATCATTGCCCGCGAGGTAAAAGTTTTAAATCCCGCAAAGACTCTGCCCTTCATGGTCAGCGGTGACAATGATCTTGCCGACGAAAATACACGCCTCAAATATCGTTATCTTGATCTGCGCCGCGAACGCATGACCCGCAACCTGGTATTGCGGCATAAGGTCATCAAATTTATGCGCGATTATCTCGATGAACAAGGCTTCCTTGAAATCGAAACACCGATCATGTTCAAAGCCACGCCCGAAGGCGCGCGTGATTATCTCGTCCCCTCGCGCGTCTATCCTGGACAGTTCTACGCCCTGCCGCAATCTCCTCAACAGTTGAAGCAATTGCTGATGGTTGCCGGCATGGACAAATATTTTCAGATCGCGCGCTGTTTCCGCGATGAAGATCTGCGCGGCGACCGTCAACCTGAGTTCACACAACTCGACCTCGAAATGTCCTTCGTTCATCGTGATGATGTGCTCGCGCTGGTCGAAGATTTGTTCACCAAAATGATCCCCTCTGTCACACCGCACAAAAAATTACTTTCATCCCCGTGGCCTAAATTCTCGCATCATGAAGTGTTGGAGAAATATGGGTCGGATAAACCTGATCTGCGCTTCGGAATGGAATTATTCGAATTAAATGATATTTTCGCCAAGAGTGAATTCCGCGTATTTCAATCTACACTGGAAGCTGGCGGCGTGATCAAATGTATCATCGCCCCTCGAAGCGCAGACATGTCCCGCAAGGAAGTGGATGCTCTCACAGAAGTAGCGAAAACTTTCGGGGCCAAGGGAATGCCCACGCTGGCGATCACAGCGGAAGGCGTGAAAGGCAGCGCTTCGAAATTCGTCACGGCTGAAGAAGTGGAAGCTCTTAAATCGAAGACGGGCGCAAAAGAAGGCGACCTGATCATCTTCGCAACGGATGCGCGCAAAGTAGCCAACAAAGTTTTGGGCGGGCTTCGCCTGTGGTTCCGTGATAAATTAGATCTCGCTGATAAAGATATGATGGCGTTCGCGTGGGTGGTGGATTTTCCATTCTTCGCGTGGAATGAAGAAAACAAGGCTTGGGAATCGGAGCACCATCCCTTCACCATGCCGAAGCTCGAAGATCTTCCCAAGTTCGACACCGACCCTGGCGCAGTCTCATCTGACGCGTACGACATGGTCTGCAATGGATACGAAACGGCTTCGGGTTCCATTCGTATTCATCGCCGCGACATCCAAATGAAGATGTTCCAAATGTTGGGGTTGAGCGATGAAGATATTCAAGCCAAATTTGGTCACATGCTCGAAGCCTTTGAATACGGCGCTCCCCCACACGGCGGCATGGCTCCCGGCATCGACAGACTCGTCATGCTCTTCGCGGATGAACCCAATATCCGCGAAGTGATCGCCTTCCCCAAGAATCAAGCAGGCCGCGACGTAATGGCGGACGCGCCTTCTGCCGTGGAACCGAAGCAGTTGAAAGAGCTGCATATTAAGTTTGAATAACAAACAAACTCTGGTGGTTGAGTAGCCCCGAATGTTATTTGAGGTTCGAATCGAAACCACAAATAATTGAGAATATTTCAATCACAAAATAGTTTCGACCAACGGAGTAAACAAATCATGACAATTCGTGTTTGTCTTGCTGGTGCTACGGGCTGGGCTGGTTCGGCCGTAGCCCGCGCAATTGCCCACATCGATGATATAACGCTTGTGTCTGCGGTATCGCGTACACATGCGACACATGATTTAGGCGCCGTGCTCGCAGAGCCGCACCTAACTTGCCCAGTATATGCAAACGTGCAGGAGGCGCTCGCAGCGCATCCATGCGATGTGTTCTTCGAATTCACAAAACCAGATGTAGCAAAATCCAATGTACTGACCGCATTGCAGCACAAAACGCATGTGGTTATCGGAACATCCGGATTAACAGATGCGGACTATGAAGAAATATCAGCCTCTGCTGACAAAAATCAACGCGGTGTGCTGGCGGTCGGCAACTTTGCGTTGACAGTTGTTTTATTGCAAAAGTTTTCTGAAATTGCCGCCAGATTTATTCCACAGTGGGAGATCATCGACTATGCCCACGATGGCAAAAAAGACACGCCCAGTGGAACGGTACGCGAACTGGCGTATCGGCTGTCCAAGGTTCGTCCTTCAGAATTGACTGTTCCTCTGGAGCAAACTCAAGGTGTCGTCGAAACACGCGGCGCACATCTGACAGGTTCACAAGTTCATTCCATCCGCCTGCCTGGATACACCATCTCAGCCGAAATCATCTTCGGCATGCCCGACCAAAAACTTACCATCCGCCACGACTCAGGCAGCAGCGCCCAACCTTATGTGGATGGAGCATTACTGGCAATTCGCAAGGTCAATACTTTTACCGGTCTGCGCCGCGGACTGGATAGCGTTCTTGATCTAACTTGAGCATTAATCGGAGCATAAAAAACATGACGAATAAAATTGATACCGATATGGTCAAGCATGTAGCCCATCTCGTGCGGCTTGGAATTTCGGAAGAGGAGGCGCAAAAATTCAGCGGACAATTTTCCTCCATCATAGACTACTTTACCATGCTCAATGAAGTGGACACAGAAAACATCCCGCCCGCATCGGATATCACCAACAACAAAAATGTCCTGCGCGAAGATATAGCCCAACCCTCCATGAGCCGCGCAGAATTTCTCAACAACGCCCCCCAATCCGAGCGCGGGTATGTCAAAGTGCCAACCGTGTTGGGCGAAGATTAAAAGGTAAAATATAGGTATGAAATCGAAAATACCACTTCGCATCAGAAAGTTGATGAAAGAGTTGAAGGAAGGACTTGTTCGCATTTATGGGGATAAATTGAAGGCCGTCTACCTGTACGGGTCATATGCGCGGGGAGATTATCGCTCAGGCTCAGATGTAGATGTGATGATTTTGCTTTCTGATTACGATAATTATTGGGCAGAGTTGCGAAGGACAAGCGAACTCATGGGAAGTGTTTGTCTTGAATATGATCTTCTTGTAAGTCGCATATTTATGACGGAAGCTAAATGGCAACAACCTGATACTCCCTTGTTAAGAAATATTCATCAAGACGGACAACCCACATGAAGGAATATAGCCGAAAATTACTCGATAAAGCACTTGATGCGATCGAAGCGGCAGAAGGGTTGATGGAAATGGGCAAGGCAGAGTTTTCGGCTGGACGCGCCTATTATGCAATGTTTTATATTGCCGAGGCGCTGCTTAATGAAAAAGGATTGGAATTCAGCCAGCATGGTCAGGTCATTGGGGCGTATGGTTTACATTTTGCAAAGACCAAGGAACTTGACCCCAAATACCATCGCTGGCTTGTGGATGGATTTGATACGCGCATCTCTGGAGACTATGGCGTAGATACGGGTATTGATAAAGACCTTGTGGCTGATATGATCAATCAAGCGAGGGATTTTTTAATTGATGCTCGAAAGTATCTGAAAAAAACAAATTAATAAGCAGGATAAGGCAGCATTTTTAATTTAATATAGAAAAGCATGTGATACTCTACTGCGTTTAAAGATTTCAACTATCAAACCGCTCCGTGCAATTATTCAACTGTATTACTGACCTATGCAACTACACAACCTCACCATTCGCGAAGCATCTGAAATGCTCGCCACAAAAAAACTCTCCAGCGTCGAACTGACTCAGGCGACTCTTCAACGCGCCCACGAAATCGACCCGCAGATTCAATCCTACGTCACTATTACTGATGACCTTGCGCTTGAACAAGCAAGACAAGCTGATGAGCGCATCGCCAAGGGCGAAAACGTCACTGCCCTGACGGGTATTCCATTTTCTATAAAAGACTGTATCTCCACGCGCGGAGTCCGCACTACCTGCTCATCGAAAATTCTTGAAGATTATGTTCCGCAATACAATGCCACCGTCACCAACAAACTCGCGGACTCAGGCGCAGTGTTGATCGGCAAAACGAATATGGATGAATTCGGCATGGGATCATCCTGCGAAAATTCCGCGCTCTTCAAAACGCGTAACCCGTGGGATCTGGAGCGCGTCCCAGGCGGTTCAAGCGGCGGGGCGGCAGCATCCATGTCCGCAGGGCTTTGCAACTTCTCCATCGGCGAAGACACTGGCGGATCGGTCCGCATGCCTGCGGGTTTTTGTAACGTCACCGGCATCAAGCCAACGTATGGGCGCGTTTCCCGCTACGGCTTGATCTCGCTCGTTTCTTCATTCGATTGCATCGGACCTATGACGCGCGATGTCTACGATTGCGCCACCGTGCTTGAAACCATAGCAGGCCACGATGAACGCGACAGCACAACATTCAACTCGCCCGTTCCACAATATCATCAAAGCATCAACAAGCCTGTCAAAGGCATGACCATTGGTATTCCAAAAGAATATTTTGTATCAGGCATGGAAGCAGGCGTTGAGTCATCCATTCAGGAAGCCATCCGCACCTACGAAAAACTTGGCATGAAAATTCAAGAAGTCTCATTACCCAACACAAAATACGCGCTGCCCGTTTATTATCTTTTGCTTTTCGCCGAAGCAAGTTCAAACCTTGCACGCTTCGACGGCACGCGCTTCGGTCTTTCTGTTTCAGAAAATACCAAAGACGTGATCGATATCTACTTGCAGACACGTCACGAAGGCTTCGGCGACGAAGTCAAGCGCAGGATCATGCTTGGTGCCTACGCTTTATCTGCTGGATATTATGACGCCTACTATCTCAAAGCGCAAAAAGTACGCACGCTTCTGCGTCGTGACTTTGAAACTGCTCTGGCCTCCGTAGACATTCTGCTCGCTCCGACCTGTCCCACCACCGCCTTCAAACTCGGCGAGAAAACAAACGATCCGCTCGAAATGTATCTCTCCGATATTTATGTTGTCGCCACAAATCCAGCAGGCGTTCCCGCATTAGCCCTCCCCTGTGGATTCTCTAACAATATGCCCGTTGGAATGCAGATAATTGGAAAGCACCTGGATGAACAGACTTTATTCCAGGTTGGTCATGCGTATCAACAGGTAACTGATTGGCATAAGCAACTGCCAAACTTATGAGCCCAACCATCTTAAGCATCTTGTCTGGAATAGCGGGCATGTTTGGATGGGGAATATACGATTTTCTGGGCGGCGTGTTTGCCAAACAAATAGGGTCTTTCAAGTCTTTGTTTTGGTCGCAGTTGGCTGGTTCGGTTTCTGTGCTTTTGCTCGCTTTCATTTTTACAAAAAGTATCAGCCTCCCACTTCTTGTAATTCTTTTATTACCAATTGCGGCAATGGTTTACTCTGCCGGGTATTTATTTTTCTTCAAAGGTTTTGAGATTGGCAACGTGTCTATTGTTGCTGCCACCATGAACTTATGGGCAGTATTTACCATGTTGTTTGCTTTTATCTTTATGGGACAGCGGCTTTCCATGGCACAAACGTTAGGCGTCCTGATGATTATCTCTGGCGTTACTTTGGCATCCTTGAATTGGAGTGATATCAAGAAGCAAGGTTTTCAATTTTCGGCAGGCGTCAAGGAAGCGATTTTTGGAGCATTTTTCTTTGGCATCTTTTGGAACATCAGCGAGATTATTTCCGAAGAAATCGGATGGCTATTAACAACTGTGCTTGTGAAATTTGGGATTGTTTTATTCTTGCTAATCTTCTCCTTTCTTACAAAGAAAGAGATTGGCATAACGAAAACTTCTGCAAAAGTAATATATACGATCGTGCTGATGGGCATTATTGAGGCTGGCGCAGTAGCGATTGTTAACTATGGATTGACGATTGGAGACGCGATATTAATTACACCCATCGCTTCCGCCTTGTCAATCGTGACCATAACGCTGGCTATTATTTTCCTGAAAGACAAAGTTACTAAACTTCAAGGACTTGGAATTATCACAGCAATTGTTGGTATCATCGTAACTGCATTCTAAGTTAATACTTTTAAAATAATCTGCGGAGCGAATAAATGACTTCAAATCGAGTTTTGATATGGGATGGTTGTAACAACGTCCGCGACCTCGGCGGCTTGACCACATCTACTGGAAACAAAACCCGTTGGGGTGCAGTCATTCGCTCAGACCATCCTGCCAAACTCACAGCGGACGGTTGGTCACAACTCCATGCGTACGGCATCCGCACCATTATTTCATTACGTACACAGGGGCTGGTTGAAGAAGATTATCTCGATACCACTCCGCGGCTGGCGGACATCACTGGCATCGAAGCAGCCATTGAGGACTTTACCGATGCCGAGTTTATAAAACAATGGGTTGATACCGACCTATGGTGCACACCTCTTTACTACAGTGACGCCCTCAAACGCTGGCCCGAACGGCATATTGCAGTTATCAGGGCTATTGCACAGGCTCAACCCGGCGGAGTCTTATTCCATTGCAAGCGCGGATACGATCGAACCGGAATCATTGCCTTGTTATTACTTGCGCTCGCTGGTGTTTCAGAAGATGACATCCTTGCCGATTACGAATTAAGTATTGACCCTGTACGCGAAGAAATTCTGGCAGGTAGACACACCACCACCCGCGAGGTCATCTTCTCCACCCTCACATCGCTCAATATTGACGACTACCTCCTTTCAGGCAGCATAAGCCAGTTAGACTTGGACGCAGTCCGCGCACGACTCATTGAATCATAGTAAAACAATAATATAACTTGAAGGCACATCATGACCCAATACGAACCCGTCATCGGACTTGAAATCCACGCTGAGTTGCAGACCAACTCAAAAATGTTCTGCTCCTGCTCTGCAGATTATTCCAACGCGCCAGAACCGAACACATTTATTTGTCCCGTTTGTACGGGCTTGCCTGGTGCCATGCCTGTCCTCAACAAGAAAGCTATTGAACAAGCCATATTGGTTGGCTTGTCGCTTAATTGCTCCATCAACGAATTCAATACCTTTGCGCGCAAAAATTATTTTTATCCCGACTTGCCCAAGGGTTATCAGATCTCACAATATGATCTGCCGATCGCATCCAAAGGTTTTCTGGATATCTTGGATGACACAGAATCTCCGATGCGAGTTGTAGTGCGCCGCGTGCACTTGGAAGAAGACACTGCCAAGTTATCGCACGAAAAAAATTACGCCCTCGTAGACTTCAACCGTGCGGGCGTGCCGCTGCTCGAAATCGTCTCCGAACCAGATATGCGGACCGTGGAAGCCGCGCTTTCCTATGCGACAAAAATCCGTGCCATCCTGCGCTATCTCAGAGTCAACTCTGGAGACATGGAAAAGGGCGTGCTGCGCTTCGAGGCGAATGTCTCCGTCAGACCGAGTGGCAGCTCAGAGCTAAGAACAAGAACCGAGATCAAGAATCTCAACAGTTTCCGCGCACTGACTCGCGCATCTGCGTATGAGATCGAACGTCAAATTAAAGTCTATGAAAATGGCGGTGAAGTTGTTCAGGAAACCCTGGGCTGGGACGAAGCGCACGGCGTGACTGTTTCGCAGCGCGGCAAGGAAGACGCTCACGATTATCGCTACTTCCCCGAACCCGACCTGCCCCCGCTTCAACTGGAACGCACGTGGATTGATGATATAAAGAATCAACTCCCCGAATTGCCTGATGCAAAAACCGCCCGCTTCATTTCGGACTTCAAGCTGACTCCGTCCGAAGCGCATTTACTTACCTCCGAGCAAACCCTTGCCAGCTATTTCGAGAGTATAGTTGCAAATTCCAAGAGTTCCACAAAGACGATCCACTCGTGGATCGCGGGCGAGTTCATGCGGTACATGAATGATTCAGGATTGGCACTGGAAGAAATTAATTTGCCCGCTGAAAAATTCGCGCAACTCATTGACATGGTGACCGATAAAACCATCAGCGGCAACTCTGGTAAGATCGTGCTGAATGAAATGCTCAAAAGCGGCGGCGGCGACCCGCAGGAAATTGTCAAAGTGAAAAATCTCGCACAGGTTTCAGATACAGGCTTCATTCAAGAAGCTATCGAAAAAATCCTGAGTGACAATCCCAAAGAAGTGGAGCAATTCCTCGCTGGTAAAGAGACCATCATCCAATGGCTCATGGGGCAGGTCGCCCGCGCCACCAAAGGCAAGGCTGACCCGAATGTGGCGAAGGAGTTGTTGGTGAAGGCGTTGGAAGAGAGAAGAAAATAAGTAACCGTTCACGGGGTATGTGTGCCGGATATGCCTGTAATAAGAACACATACCCTGTATCTGGCGGGTCTGCTCATCCGTTTTATGACGAAATGATGCTTAAGGCGCGTTTTGCGGCGAATTATGCGTCCACATATGGCATATTTTGCGATTTTAACGGGTTATCTGCCA
>CAIWRB010000333.1 GCA_903914955.1 uncultured Chloroflexota bacterium
GGCGCGCTCTTCGGTTTGCCGCATTATTTCGGCACGCCCAGCGGAATCATTGGCGTGATAATGGCTGGCTTTCTCGGCTGGCTGCTGGCAATGTCGCTCGTTGAAACGCATGGACTTTTTCTCGCATGGGCAATCCACTTCGTACAGGACGTGGTCATCATTACTTCCATAATTTTGATGAGTAAAAAGGAAACAATTAAATGACAAACTCAAGCAAAACCATTCTCGTCATCGGCGGGACAGGAATGCTGGGCAAACCGGTGGCGCAGCAACTTAACGCTGACGGATTCACCGTACGCATTTTGGCGCGCTCGATTGAAAAGGCAAAATCCAGCCTGGGAAATGGATACGAATATGTCATAGGAGATTACGAAAACGCGGGGTCTTTGAAAGCCGCTATGCAGGGTTGTGACGGAGTCCACATCAACGTGAAAGGCGGGCCCACCGAAGCGGACTTTGAGCGCGCCGATCATTTGGGCGTGAAGCGCATCGCAGAGACGGCGAAGACTGTCGGCGTGGGGCTCGTGACGTTGATCTCGGCGTACGCTGTCAGCGTAGAAAAAGCCGATACGCCAGAGAGCAAAACCAAGGTCAAAGGCGAAGTGGCTCTTAAAGCCAGCGGTGTGCCGTACACGATCTTCCGCGCCTCGTGGTTTATGGAAACACTGCCGCTGTTCATCCAGGGAAAAAGCCTGTCGCTGATCGGGAACCAGGTCCACCCACTGCATTGGATCGCCGTCGATGATTATGCGCGCATGGTTTCAAAAAGTTATCAGACCGATGAAACGCTCAATAAAGAATTTTACATTTTTGGTCCAGAAGCATATACGATGGGCGAAGCGTTGGAAATTTTCGGCAAGCGCAAAGGTTTGAAAGTTTCCAAAATGTCCACGAGCATGTTGGGATGGTTGGGAATGTTGTCCTTTAACACCGAATGGAAAAGCACAGCAACGCTGATGACTCATTATGAGAAGTGGGGCGAAGATGGCTCACCTGACGAAGCGAATCGTCTGCTCGGTGCGCCAAAGATTACGTTGAAGAAATGGTGTGAAAACAAACAATAGCCCGCTTCTTACACCCGCAACCGGCAGCATGGTTGCGGTTTTTTTGACCCTTGACAAATTGGTAAATATATACTAAATTAGTATACACATACTAAAAAAAGGAGCGCAGATGTCACCGCGAACATATAAGGCTTCAGAACAAACCAAAAATTCCATCCTGCAAAAGGCGGTTGAACTTTTCAACGAACACGGCACGGCATCGGTCTCGATGAACGCACTGGCAGAGTCGCTTGGCATCAGCGCGGGAAATTTACAATATCACTACAAGGGCAAGGAAGACCTGATCCGCGCGATTTTGGAGGAGATGTTCAGGCAGTTTGATGGCATCTACCGATCCATCGAGGGCATATTCACGCTGGACATTTTGCGCCAGACCATGCGCCTTCACTTTCATTTGGTTTGGAAATATCGCTTCTTTTATCGAGAGCAAGGGGCGCTCCTGCGCAACGATGAGACCTTGGCAGACCGCTTCCGCGCCATTCACGCGCAGAGAATGGATGAGCAGGAAGCGCTGATGAAACGGTTGGCGACTTCGGGCGGTGTGCGAGGTAATTTGAGTCCCGAAGAATTACGCAATGTAGTTCTGATCGGCTGGGTGTTGGGAAATACCTTGTTGGCCTACAACGAAAGCCTGGGCCAAAAAATCGATGAGGCTGCACAAGCGCAGGCACTGGAGATCATGATTCAACATTACAAACCTTATTTACTGGAGACAAAATGAAAACCTTACTGAAACTCGAAGAATTATTTATATTCGGCTTATCCATCTTCTTTTTCTCAAAACTAGGTTTTGCGTGGTGGGTGTATCCCGCGTTGTTGTTCACACCTGACCTGAGCATGCTCGGTTATCTCGTCAATACGCAAGTCGGCGCAATGACCTATAACTTTATCCACTTCAAAGCGCTGGGCATTAGCATCTTCGTTGCTGGCGTTTTCCTTGCCAGTCAGCCGTTGCAACTGGCAGGGTTGATTCTCTTTGGTCACTCCAGCATGGATCGCGTGCTGGGCTACGGCTTGAAATATCCCGATGCGTTCAAGCACACGCATTTGGAGACGATTGGCGCAGGGTAAAATACCGTCGCTGGAATTATTTCCAAAATTCAGGAGCAAACATGAAAAACACGACAAGACCAAACTGGCTGGATGAAAACGAATATCCATTCAAATCGCATTTTTTCCCAACGCCCTATGGCGAGATGCATTATGTGGATGAAGGCACGGGCGACCCGATTATTTTTGTACCCGGCAACCCTTCTTGGTCGTTTGAAACAAGGAACATGATCAAATCCCTTTCGGGACAATATCGTTGCATTGCGGTAGATCATCTTGGTTTTGGGTTTTCCGATAAACCATTGGATTTTTCCTACATGCCGCAAGAACACGCGAAGAATCTGGAAGCCCTGCTGGAATCGCTGAACTTGGAACGAATCACAATGGTCGTCGGTGATTGGGGCGGTCCGATTGGTTTATCCTACGCGATTGCGCATCATGAAAAAATAAAATCCATTGTCATCACAAACACATGGTTATGGTCGGTAAAAAACGATTGGTACTATCAGGGCTTCAGTGGATTTATGGGTGGCGCGCTGGGGCGTTGGCTGATCCGCAATAAGAACTTTTTTGCCCAAAACGTTGTTTATATGGCGTTTGGCGATAAATCCAAACTCACGCCGCACATTCATGAACATTATCTCCGGCAGTTTACAAATCCCGAAGAACGCAAAGGCAATTGGGTTTTCCCAAAACAAATCATCGGCGCATCTGATTGGCTGGAATCGTTATGGAATCAGCGACAAGTTCTGACGGATAAGGTCGCCCTCATTGCCTGGGGCGCGAAAGATATTGCCTTTCGAGAGAAGGAACTGCAAACCTGGATTCAGGCTTTCCCGAAAGCCAGAGTGATTCGCTTTCCAAATTCGGGACATTTCATCCCCGAGGAAAATCCCGTTGAATTGGCAGATGCAATCCGAAAGATTTGATGAAAACCACATAATCGAAACTCCCCGAATCATCCCTGCTGAAAAACTCCCGGCGTGATTATATGGACAGTTATTCTGCCGCGTTCTATACGTGCTTACATATAGCGCACAAGCATGGCCATATGTCGAATTATTTGAGAAAATACCTGTGCTGGCTACTTGGTTCATCCGCCCGGATTTGAGAGGTAAAAGAGGGTTATCATGCTATTTTACCCTCATAATTTTCTGGGAGCAGCAAAATGAGCAAAATCCTTCGTTGGCTACAAGAGCGCGTCAAACTCTGGACAAAACCGGCTACGTCAGTCCTAATCATCGGTGCCCTTTCAGACCTGACACGCAGCCATGCTGATCTGGTGGTAGAAAATGCACTACTGCGCCAACAATTGATCGTACTGAATCGCCAGGTTAAGCGACCACAGCTAACCAACCTTGATCGTTTACGCCTGGTGTTTCTTTCGCACTTTACGAAGTTCTGGAAACAAGCCCTGCATATCGTTCAACCGGATACTTTGCTGCGCTGGCATCGGGAACTATTTGGAATGTATTGGCAGAAGAAATCGCAAGGCAAGCCAAAGATTTCGCCAGAAACGATCGCCTTGATTAAAAAGATGGCAGGGGAGAATCAGTTATGGGGAGCGGAGCGAATACGGGGTGAGTTGATGAAGTTGGGGATTGAAGTGAGTAAACGAACCGTCCAGAGATACCTGCCAAAAGACAGGAAGGAACATTCAACGAGCCACACTGGGCGACCTTTTTGAAAATTAAGCCGGAAACACCTGGGCATGCGATTTCACGGTAGTATCCGATTGGTTGTTCCGGTCTTGGTATGTATTTGTGGTGATGGAACTGAAAACGCGGCGGATAATACATACGGGAGTAACAAAATACCCGACCTATGAATGGACGGCACAACAATTACGAGAAGCGACACCGTGGGGAAAAGGGCCGAAGTATCTAATTCGCGATCGCGACAGCAAATATGCGACACACTTTTCAGCAGTAGCCGTAAATATCAAAGAAGTGGAGACGCCGTATCGAACGCCGCAGGCGAATGGAGTTTGTGAAAGGTTCATGGGCAGTCTGCCGGCGAGAATGTCTGGATCATATCCTGATCCATGATGATAAGCATTTAGAGCGGGCAACTACGGAATATACAATGTCATACTTTAATCAGGAACGACCGCATCAGGGGATTGAACAGCGAATCCCAGACCAGTATGATCAGACAAGATCAAAGCCAATGAGAGGGCAGGTCACATCGAAGGCGATTCTTGGGGGACTGCATCACAGCTATGCGCGTGCGTTATATCTGAACTGACGCGCATTTTTTTATTTCAAGGCTTTAACGATCAAGGGTGAATATTATTTATCGATGATCAGGATATGAAATCGAATTGTGTTTTGTTGCTTGTGATCGGTGTGTTTTCCAGAAAACGATTATCCAAATGATCCCAGTGAGAATTCATAAAATAAACCGAGCCCACCTGGAGGAAAAGGA
>CAIWRB010000334.1 GCA_903914955.1 uncultured Chloroflexota bacterium
TCAGTCAACAAGCGATTGAGGCTGCTCTGATTGCGGCTCTCGTTCACGAAGAGGCGGTTGATGCCTTCAATGGTTTTATTCTCTGAAACAATCAATCCGCTCACGTAGCGTTGAAATTCAACGAAAGCTGGTTCAGAAATAACATCTTCAAAGAAAGGCGCATAGTGTTGTACCAACTTAGGAAATTCCACCAAGGGTAACATCTTGTACCTCCAGAATCTGGATTTTCTAAATTGTACAACTTCTTCTCCCACTTTTTGCCTGGTTGTTAGAGTATTTGGTTGTTAAGGTGCTGCAAAAGTCGAGTTATTAACGCAGGTATAATAAAGAACATTTCCCAACTAGAATCAGAGGCAAAGTATGAGTATCTCAACGTACGAAGGCGTCGTAAAAAAAGGAAAAATCCATTTGCAGACAGGAATCAAACTTCCTGAAAATGCAAAGGTATATGTGATTGTCGCCGATATTGACGTGAAACTCGGCGATAAGAAGCCCGTTCAGATATTGTCGCCGCGCTTGACAAACCGAAAACAGGCAGCGCGCCTTAAGTTGACTGTCACCGAGGAAAAGCCCAATGTCAGAATATGACGCTGAAAATTTTGATCCGCCTGCGCCTGTCGCCTTTGTGGTTCTCCGTAACCCCGCGACAGGCGTTGTCTTGCCCGATGTGCCCATGTTGATTGACACAGGCGCGGATGCCACCTTGTTGCCAGCCAGTGCGGTGAAGAAAATCGGCGTGGAAATTGAAGCGGACTCTGATTTTGAAGTGCAAGTGTTCGACGGCGAAACCAAACGCCTGCAGTTAGCGAAATTGGAACTATTCTTTCTCGATAAAAAATTTGCGGGGAATACCTGCTGATTGACCGTCCCATTGGGATTTTAGGCAGGAACATTTTGAACAACCTTCGCCTTGTGTTTGACGGTGTACGCGGAAAGTGGGATGAGCAAAAATAATGGCGCGAGGAAATGAGTTAAGTCAGTGCCCAAGCGAGGCTGGGTATCGTTGAGGGAGACCCACAAGGGGGTGATATTACAGTCCGCTACGGGGGAGGAATTGTCCGCGTTGTTACCGTCCGTGCTGGATAGAGCTATCAAGGGAGAACTATGAGTGAATACCAATATTACGAATGGCAAACAATTGACCGTCCCTTGACTGCGTCTGAACAACGCGAAGTAGACGGGCTTTCCAGCCACATGGATACAGTCACGTCCACACAGGCAGTCGTGACCTACTCGTGGGGAGATTTCAAGCATGACCCCGAAAAAATATTACTAAAATTCTTCGATGCGTTCTTGTATGACTCAAACTTTGGCGTGCGGCGGCTAATGTTCCGTTTGCCCAAAGATCTTATGGATGTTTCATCCATCCAGCCATATTTTTTTGAAGATAAGATCATGCTTGAAGAACATGGTAAATACTTCGTTCTCGAGATTCAGCTCAGCGAAGATTCAGATTTTTTTGAATGGGTCGAATCAGATAGCGTACTTGGTCAACTCACGCCCCTGCGTGATCAACTTTTGCAAGGCGATACGCGGATGCTATATCTCGCCTGGCTCAAAGTTATTTCAATGGATGATCCCGAAGAAGTGGAAGAGGAATTCGAACCACCTGTGCCAACAGGATTGAAAAAACTGAATGCCAGCCTGCAAGCGTTTGCAGAATTCTTTGAAATAGACTCGCACCTTATCACTGCCGCAGCTGCTGCCAGCAAAAACGCGGTATCTTCTCCCGAGCCAGATCTCGAATCTGCGATTGCAAAATTGACTCGCGCAGAAAGCGACGCCCACCTGCTTCAAATTGTTCGCGGCGAATCTGGCGCAGTCTTGTCTTTGAAAAAACACCTTAGTCAATTGAGCGGAGGAAAACCGCCTTCGCAATTCCAGTCAACGCGTACTGCTAATGAATTGTTCGAACAAGCCGAGAAAATCGAAATGGCAGCGAATCGCAAAGCGCAGAAGGAAGCCGAACACAAGAGGATTCAGAGATTGGAAAAACTCGCACAAGAAGAAGAAACCCATTGGGCATACGTAGAAAAACTTCTTGAGCAGAAACGCGGCACAACCTATGACGAGGCTACAAACCTCCTGGTTGAATTGCGCGATATGTCGGAATTCAAGCAAAGAAAAAACAAGTTTATCGAACGTTTCAAATATATTCGGGAAAAGTACGGCAAGAGCACAGCGCTTTTAGAACGCTTTCGCCACGCTGGTTTATTGTAATGTTTGCACCTTTGGACTCTGCTGCCGTCCGTGTTTGTCCTGAGCCTTGTCGAAGGGCCGGACAAGGCGTTTAAGGGAGAGTTGTGAAAAGGATTGATAGGTTTCCGCGACACCTTTCCCACCTCGCGTCACGATAAAACCTATCCGGCCTGGAGTAGAATTACAAACCATGAGCGTATTATCTTCCGATACTCACCCCAAAATGGAAGCCCTGCAAATCCAATTATGGCGACAGGCAAGTCCCACGCGTAAAATGCACATGCTGGCGCAGCTCAACTCCTCGGCGCACACGTTGGCATTGATGGGTCTGCGCTCAAGGTATCCACAAGCGAATGAAGCCGAACTACGCCGCAGGCTGGCAGGTTTATTATTGGGCGAAGAATTGGCGCGCAAGGTATACGGAGAATTGAGCCATGCAAAATGAACCCATTGAAGTCACACTGAAAGTGACGGGCATTCTTGAAAAACTTGGAGTTCCGTATGTCATTGGCGGTTCGCTTGCCAGCACACTTTACGGCATGGTACGTACCACACAGGATTCGGACATCATCACTGAAATGCGCCCAGAACATATCCAGCCATTTGTCTTGTCTTTGCAAAACGAATTTTTCATTGACAAAGAAATGATTGCCGATTCCATTCAACACAACTCCAGTTTTAACATCATCCATCGCGAAACCATATTCAAAGTGGACATTTTTGTCCCGCGACCTAGTCTCTTCCAGCGTTCTCAACTTGCGCGCGCCCAAAGACAAACCTTTGAACTTGAAACAGAGATTGGTGCAAACTTTGCCAGCCCTGAAGACACCATTCTTTCCAAACTTGAATGGTATCGCTTGGGCGGCGAAGTCTCAGATCGGCAATGGCGCGATACCCTCGGCGTATTAAAAACAAGAGCCGGTGAACTCGATCTTGGCTATTTGAAAAAATGGGCAGCGGATCTCAAAGTTACCGACCTGCTCGAACGCGCCCTGAAGGAATCCACATAACGTAATCCCACAATTACGACCTCACGTCAAATCAATTTTTTGTGCAGCTCCTCTCCAGGATTGGGTTTGCTCATGTATTTTTTTGACTAACTGAGGTGAGCATCTTTTTTTCATTTCTTGTCCGAAATCGGGGGTGTAGCATAGCGCTACATCCCCCGAGTAATGAGTTTCGTAACCTGTTCCGAAAAAATATCGAAAATAAGCCAGTAAATCTTGTTTTGCCAGGGTAGTTTACCCTTCGGCTACTGATCGCACTCTTCACAAATTCCATTATCACAATCAGGATCGGATCGTGGACCATGTAAACTTGGGTGCTTCATGCAAGACTTACAAGGTTTGATTTTTTCATCGTTACACATCCTTTTATCACCTCCATTCTGTTATAAATTTTTGCCGCCGCATCATTGACTATGCTCATCACAAAGTTATTCGATGATCGGTTATTTGGTTGGTAATGTACTAGTAATATGACATTATAAGTACCGTCTAAAAAATAAGCCCTTTCGGGCGCTCTTGTACTTATAAAGTGACGTTATCAGTATAAGACTAATAAAAGCATTCGTCAAGTGACAAATGCTTTTATTTTAGATTTCGCCTGGGGTCGTTCTTACTCATTCCTTTTGTTTTTTCCAGGTATTCTGAAACTGCCTTTTTAGGTATGAGAATGGATCGCCCGAATCGTGTGCTTTCAAGTTTTTTCTTGAACACCATTTGACGGACAGACTCAACTGTAAAGCCTAATTTATTTGCGGCTTCTTCTGTTGTCATGAATTCTGCGAGATCAGGCATAGCGTCATTCTTTTTGTTTTTAGTAAAAACGGCAGGCAGCATGTTCACTCCTTCAAAGAGATTGTCAATGCTTTACCTGCCGTATGTGAGAGTGCCCCCACGGGGATTCGAACCCCGGTCGTGGCCTTGAAAGGGCCGCGTCCTAGGCCTCTAGACGATGGGGGCTTTTTTTGAGCGGGCGAATTTTATCATCCCCCTTTATGTCAGTCAAGCGATTTCAGCTCTGAGTTTCAGGTTTTACCCGTTGATTAAGCAAAGCCATGAGGTCGATCTGTCTACGATTGATCAGCATGCCTGCGCCTTCAATGCGTAAATTCGGGATTAGGATTCCCGTCAGCGTGGCGTTAAAAATTGGCAGGAATTCACGCGTACCTTCGGTAATAAGTGAAACAAAATCAAATCGTCCCGGTAGTTCCATGATCCCTTCTATTTCAAACATTTGAGTTGTAATACGAATCGGATATTCAATTACATTTGAAAACCCGCCACGAACAAGCGCCTGTGGACCGAGATCCTCACGACGCGCCATGCAGACAGCATAGACGTGTTTCTTCATCATGCGCACAAGTTCAAAATGATCTACAAGTTTTGTAGGCATATGTAATCGCGCCAGACGCGCATCATTTACATCGATAGCTGAATGTGTTGGATCATTTAACATCCCCATGGCGCCATGGCTTGTGACCATGATCTTTCCAACGGCTCTATATCCGGATGTTAAAATATCAGCGGGTAGAAAACGATACGTGCGGGGGGATGTATCCATCGACATGGGGGAATCCTCTTTTAGCTAAGAATCATGAATAGGACGGGGCACGCCTGTTTGAGGTCGGGGACGAGGCGGGGTGCGTCGTTGATTTCTAGTAGGTTTGCCGGCATTCGGATCCAGGATCATGTTGAGCCACAGAATCGCCTTCTCATCATATTCACGTCTGCCGCAAAGGTCGCAAATCCAGGCAGGGAAATGAGGAACCGTGATCAGTTCATCGCCAAGCCAGGTGAAATATGTAAGGCGGCGTGGCCGCATAATACCTGCGTGACATTCATTGCATGGAAGTGATTGCAGAGGAATATTATCAGGTTCACTCATCTCAATTCCTTATTGCGAGATAATTAATTGAGGATGCTGAATCACATCCCACAAAGGCGGCGGCCAATAAATGAGTACTGCTTTGCCAACTACCATTTTGGCAGGCAAAAGACCCCAATCTTTTGAGTCATTTGAATTATTACGATTATCGCCCAGAACAAAAAGTTGATCTGTTAAAACATCCCACTCACCCGAATAAGCCGGCGTATCGGCAATATAAGGCTCAACCACCGTTTGCCCATTTATTTTTAAAGTGCCAGCCTGCATACTTACGTGATCCCCGGGCAAACCGATCACACGCTTGATTAATTCCTCTTCAGGATTGATCGGGAAGTGAAACACTATAATGTCACCACGCTGTGTTTTCCCAAAAAGATAGCTCATTTTACTAACAAGCACAAATTCGCCATCCTCAAGAGTTGGACGCATACTGAAACCATCCACCCGGACCCGGGCTGACATTGCGTTGATCGCTAAAAATAAAATAACAGCCAGAATCAGGGTTTCAAAAATATCAAGGGCAAAACGGCCCCAGTGTATCTTTTCCTCTCCAACGACTTCTTCCCCATTAGCCTGCCCAACAACCAAAGGCTCTTGAAATTCAGCTTGTTCTTCATGTTGTAAATTTTCCAAACACACCTCCATAACTTTTCAAAATTATACCTTTGTTTTTTCGAAGTTCACTGGCACTTATGTCTTACCCCAGGCAAAATAAGTAGGAATCTGTAAGGTACGTTGTCCATGCCTACGCGCTATTTCGTCAATATCTTTCATTTTCTGGATTTCCTCACCAGGAATACTCCCACCCAAATCGGCTTGTATCACTGTCCATTCATTTTCCCAATCTTCAGAAGTGCGGATGACTGCCTGGCTTTGAATGGGACCTGTTTCTACAATATGTATCCCAGCTTGAAAGAAAGTCTCTGCGAGTTGTGCGCCAAAAGACGGGTTTGCTCCCTGCCGCGTTAATGACGTTGTTTGCCATTTTCCAAGAGTTTTAAGCGCCTCTGGCTCATCCACACGTTGACTATAATCCGGTTCAGCGAGAGCCAGTACAGCATGACTCACACGCGCCATTTCATGAACAACTTGCAATGGATCATTCACCCAAAGCAAAAGAAAATGACAATATGCAATATCAAAATATTTATCCGGATATGGCAGATGATGCCCATCGCCGCGCGCTAGTAAAACTACAGGCGCGTTGATTTTGCATTCAGCGAGCGCGGCAGGGTCAAGGTCAAGACCATGCAGCGCGGAAGGTGTATTTAGCTCGCGCAAGATCGCGCCAGTGCCGCATCCAACTTCAAGAATACGCTTTGCCTTTGTCAATCCCGCCTGTTCAAATAGATAGATTCTTAATTCGCGAGTCCACGCGGCTTGCTGAAGATAACGCGAATGCCAGTTCATCCTTCACAAAATTTCTGATTATTTTTATACAAGGTGTCAGGCGCTTCCCACCAATTAAGAATAAACTCGATTTGTTCCTTACTTTCCGGCGAATGCGGATAATAAGAATTGGCGGGTCTGGTTTTAAATAACTTATCAACTTGCTTCACGGCTTGTTCATTCGTAGCGCCATGCCTCACAAGATAACAACCCACGACGATGCCCGTACGTCCAATTCCGCCCCAACAATGAACGTAAACACAACGTCCGTTATCAATGGCATCATCGATGGTGTTGAGAATAGACGTCATTATTTCGGTCGAAGGGATGCTGTGATCACGAACGGCAAATCGCTGATAGGACACGTTGATATGATAAATTTGCGCCTGTTCTATTAGCATGGATTCATAAGAAACAAGTTCATGTGGTTGCGTAAGATCAATAAAGGTGTTAATTCCAGCTTCGAGAAACATATCCATGCGTTGACGCGTGGTTTCAGAACCATGACTGCCTGGATATTCTCCAGCCAGAAATTTGTTTTCTTCAACCCAATAGGATTCAATAATTGGAATTTGAGTCATTTGAATAATAAGTTTATTTATCCCGGGAAGACCACGCATAAATTGCCGATGATCTTTGTACGCAAGTCAACGAGTTCAGGATAATTATAAAAGAAGAGTATTTTTTGTTCAGCAATCGTATCACCCACAGGTTTTTCGCCAAAGATAAAGAACGAGAAGGCTTCCGCAATATCTTCCGCGGGATGCGTGGCTGAGTAATCAGTTACAAACTGATCTTGATATTTGTAATAAAATTTGTCAAGCTGTTCGTAATAAATATCGTCATTTTCTTCGAGATCGATTTTGTTCCATTCACCATAAATATTTACCCAGAATTGATCGTAATATTGATTTATGTATGAGTCGCTGTTGGCACAACCCTCGCCGGGGAAGAAGTTGGAACAAGCGGATACTTCATTTAGATAAATGTCATTATTTTCAGGATCGTAAAAAATGGCTTCGCTTGGCGGTACTTGATCCGAGCCAAGTGTCAGCAAGTGGGCAAATTCGTGGACTAAGGTGTAGCTGAGGTAGTAATAATCCTGCGAATCGGCAATGTCCACTTCCAATCCCCAGAGAGCTGGGTCGTCATTGGTTTGAGCGACAGCAGCGAGCACATTATCCCGTCCATCGGTCATAACGGAAAATTCTGCAAGACTCTTACGGCTTTCGAGCGGAATGAGAGCCGCAAAATAACCCCATAGCTTTTGATGCGTGGCAGTATCATTCTGTTCATCCTGTAGATCAGACGGGACGCTCTCAAAGCTGGGGTTGTTGATCTCGTTACCTGAAATATAATAGGTCACAATGTAAGTGATGTTATCTTCGCTACGACTACCGAAATCCATGGTTTCAGCATCGCCCTCCACGATCATAGGTGAATTCGCTTCGATGATCCGATCTGTGATTACGGGACAAGAGGCAATTTCATCTGGTATCTCGGTTGGGATTACGGTTGGAATTACAGTAGGAGCTTCTGCGGGAAGTTCTGTGACAAAGACTTGGGTAACTGCGGGAGGCTCAGGAACATCAGAAATAGCTGTTGCTGGTTTGCCCATCAAGGTGACACAGGCCAATGACGATAAGAGAATTATAAAAACAGCAAGGAGTATTTTTATACGCAGCATGATCCATCCTTTTAAAGACTTGGCAAGGATACCATAACAACTGAATAAAAAAAATATTCTGCCGGTTACTGGGCAGAATATTTTTTTTCTACTTGAATATCTTTTCCCAATCATCCTTTAAGAAATTGCCGAGAACTTTATCTGCTTCACCTTGTGCGGGAAGAACATCCCCGTCAGGCTCAACGTACATCCAGGTTTTGCCTGCGCCTGCAGGGACATCGTCATCCGCTGTTTCGATCATTACAGGATTTGACGCGGAATACGGCACAGGCAGATCCCAGCGAATCGTCAGGCGTAGGGAATTTGCCACACTTTGCAATTCCAGCATTTCATCGAGCAAGTCATTACTTGAGGTGCTTAGGGAAATATTTTCGACAGCCAGATTCGCGAGCTTATGCAGGATGGTTTTGGCTTCATTCACGTTTCCATTATTGAGTGTGAAATGAACGGTTAGAAAGAGGTCTTGCGGGACGATGGTTTCAATCGCTTTCCATGAACGTGGTTCATCCGGCTGCAGGATAACCATGACATGATCCAGGCCTGTTTGCAGTAGAAGTTCAAGATAATCCTTGTCGGCGAGTTTCAAGCCATCGGTCAATAAGCCGCAGACTTGTCCATTTTTTTCGGCGTGAGCAATGAGTTGTGGAAGATCTTCGCGTAAGGTCGCTTCGCCGCCAGTGAAAATGATGTGAGGAATTCCCGCCTGCCAGGCCTTGTCCATGATGATCTGCCATTCTTCGGTGCTGAGTTCGCGGTCAACCCGCTTGACAGGTGCGTAGTTAGCCTGAGCGTTGGCAGGAAGTTTGTAGGTGATGGCGCAGTCGAGCCGCAGCGTGGAATCTGTCGAATGAGGCTGGGCCCGCTCAAAGTTTAGGAAAGAGACGGGATCCAGATCAGGCGTGGAGATCAGGGTCTGGATCTGATCCGCGAAGTTTGAAAAATCTGCCAGCGCAGTTTTCATATCCACACGATAACGCGCGGAAATTTGTTTCGCGGCTTCTTCAGGCGCTGTGCCTTTGATGAAGTGAAAGGCGCATTCGGCGGCGGTGGGGTTAAGCTGCATGACCGTGGACGCATTGAGGATAAGCAGACCCCTTCCATCCTTTTGAAGACGCAGGTGGAGGCGATAAGGTTTTTCATCTTCTGCGGCTTGCATGTGATACGTGCCAATCGGGAGCGCTTGCACTTTTGAAAAATGATCCGAAATGCGGTTGAGCAGGTTCATAAAAATCTCCTATTTTTTAATCAGACCCAGATCTACAAAGGTAAGGTAAATGTAGCCGATCAGCATGAGCGCCCAGGCCAGCATTTCGATCCTTGCCCAAACAGTTTCCAACGAGAGCGAGAAATTATCCTTGATGGTTTGGACGATGCCTTCGAGATTATTGAGTTTATTCTTTAGATTCTCTTTCCAATCTTTAAGATAGAACTCGCTTTGGATGGCTTCGTAAAGTTTTGCAGTATACCAATCACCGATCAGGAGCAGGTTTTGCTCGGCGCGTTCAAAGTCAAGCATGACTTCGAGTTTGTGTTCCGCAATCTGGCGAATGACGCCTCTGGTTGGGCGTGGACGGCGTTTGTTTTCAAAGAAAGTGGCGCTGATCTTGTCGAGCATGGCGTCGATGGATTGGTCCAACATGCGATAGCGTAGTAGTTGATAGTTGCCAATTTTCAGCAGGGCAATGTCGGATTGGTAATCTTCGTTGGGCGCGATGATGACTGCGCCTTCCCAATCGACGAGAGTGAGTTCCGCTGCGGAGTAGCGCGTGCGTGATGCGAGAATCTCATTAAGTTCCTCTTTATCAAACACTTCACGTTGAGAGCGGATGAAATTTGCAAGATCGGTGGAGTTCTTTTCTATCCATTTATCGGGCGACGGTTTGGCTTGTTGTACCAGCAGAATAGTGTATTCTTCGAATAATCCATTTTGACGATATTCGGCTGGGATGAATTTGCTTTCGAGGGCGTTTTGAATTTTAGCGCGTTCCTGCAGGACTGAGGCGGCAAATGGCTCTTTCAATTCAAAGCGACATTCGACCATTTGCACACGTCCATCATAGCGCTGACGAATCACCAATACCGCGTGGCCTTCGATCAGCACGGTTTCTTCACCAAGCGTGACGAGGTCAATATCGATCGGCTGAAAATAGGGCGCGTCTTTCAATCCCTTAAATGGTTCAGGGACTGGGGCTTTGCCATCGTCAGCATCGGGGAAGGCGATCAGGTAGCAGATTTCCATAATTCAGTAATCAGTTGTGGCCGAGTAGATTAAGAAGTAAAAGTGAAAAGTGTTTATGTGCGAATGAAGTGCGGCATTTCCAATGGGATTTCGAGGGAGAGTTCCACGAAACCTGCGTACAAACCCTCTTTATACCATGGTGATTGATAGACGATTTTCTTCACGCCGTTCTTTTCGATAGTGTAAACATTTTTAATTTTCGCGGCCAACAGTCTTTCTGTTTTTTCGCGCGCGGAGTCAGGATGGCAAGCCAACATATTCGAGCCGATCAGTTTGTATCCGCCATCCTTCTCGAATGTTTTGGCGGCTTTGTCATTCATTTCAAGGATGACTCCTTCTTCATCACAGACAGTGATTGCGGCGGGGAATTCTTTGATCCATGCATGTTCGTTCATGATAGCTCCATTTAAAATTCAAAAGTCAAAAGTCAACGGTCAACGGTTAACTTGTGACTTGCAAACCTTCAACTTGAAACTGTAACGGACATCCGCCGCCACATTCAGAAACAACAGGACAACCCTCGCACTTGGACGGGAGACCCTGGCGGTCGCGTAATTTTGTGGACAATTTATGATTCCAAATCGAATCCCATGAGTCAGTGAGCATGTTGCCAAGTGGTTGGTAATATGATTGGCACGGCAACACGTCACCATTTGATTCGATGCACATACTGTATAACGCGGCGGTACAACCCTTCACACCAAGATTATTCGCGGTCGGGTCAAATTCACAATATTGAGTCGGCGTATACCAGATGAGCTTTTGTCCACGCTCAGCGGTCTTGCGTGTGGCAATGTCGAGGATGGGTTGCAATTCATTTTCGCGCAGGCCGGTGCCAACGGTCAAGCCATTGCCCGAATAGATCAAGGCATTCAAGCCGATGGTCGGCACACCGATCTCCGCTAAGAAATCCAATGTCTCGGGAATCTTATAGAAATTATTTCGCAGCATCGTTGTGTTGGTCATTACATAAAGCTTACTGTTCAGCGCGTTCTTCAATCCCTGGATCGTTTGCTTGAACGCGCCTTTGGCTTGCATCATTTCATCGTGGATATTTTCATCCCAAGATTCAACTGTGACTTGAACATGATCAAGCCCCGCATCGACCAGAGTTTCCACATATTTTTCATCGGATAAACGACGGGCGTTCGTGTTCAGCCCTGTGATCTGGCCGTTGCTTTCTGCATGTCGGATCAATTCTGGCAGATCGTTGCGCAAGGTCGCCTCTCCGCCAGTAAAGATGATGTGCGGAACACCGAGAGCCCAAAGCTGGTCCATGATCTTGAACCATTGATCAGTTGTGAGTTCTGGGAAATTCCGTTCACGGGCATTGTAGCAATGCGCGCAATCGTTATTGCAGCGATAGGTGACAGCCAAATCCATGCGATAAGGCGCGGAAGGACGCGCGCTAAACGGCATGATCGATTCAAGATCGAGCTCGTGGATGGGACAGGCGCCATCAGGGCGAAGAAGTTCAGAAAGCTGAAAGCGAAAGGCTGAAAGATCGGTGATTGCTTGAGAACTATTGACGCGATATTGTTTCGTGATCAAAGAGATGATTTCCTTTTCCTGCTTCTCTTCAAGAATCAGATAAGCCATCAACGCGGCGGTTGGATTCAGGTGCATGATACGGTTTGCATTGACGATCAGCGTGCCAGTACCATCAGTATCGATCCGCAAATGGATGCGTGATTTTTCCTGCCCGGTCTCGCGCGTGAAGTGATAAAGGCCAGCCGATAGACCGCTGACCGTGGATGATAGTTGAAACACATTTTTTAGCGTGTCAAATAAAGTCATCATCTACCTCTAATCGGAAATCAATTTATCTTCCGCCGCCAGCACAGGCGCAGGCGCAACCGGCACATGCACACGCGCACGCACATCCGCCGCCACTGCGGCCGCTGCCTCCACTTGAAGTTGACTTGGGCGGAGGATTGGTCACGCCCGTGATTTTTTCAGTGAATGTGTTGACGTTGCCAATAACTTTCGAAGAGAAAGTCTGCACACCTGTTACCATTGATGCTGCAAAGTCTGCACCGGGTAGCGCGGTTCTACCAGAAGAGGAGCCCGGCATGGTTGACGGAAGCCCGCCACCAGCCGAGGATTGATGCGGATGATAGCCCGGGTCAAATCTTCCCCACCACATCGGCATATAGACGGGTCCAACGCGCCGCGTGCGGTTATCGTAATCCTTATCGAGCATCGTCCATTCCAATGATTCATCAAATTTCTGACTTTTGACTTCGGGTGTGTCAGCGGCTTCAATTTGCTGCCACGCTTTTTCCATGATAGATTTGTAATAATCCAAAGTTTCCTTGCGGCTGAACCCGCGCATTTTTTCGGAGACAGATTTAACAAGTTTCACCATGGTTTCCTGCAGCGCGGCCTGACGTTCTTTCGCGTTGGCCACTTTGAAGACTCTTAGAAAATCCAATTCATATTCATGTAAACCATCCGACAAGATCGGAGCGGATTTAATCTCAAGGGGATCGCGCGTGATCACTTCAGCGGCATTCTTCTTGAGCGTGCCGAACAAGATCATGGTCATTACTTTATCAAGCGGTTCTTCCATTAAGATCGCGGCTTCAACGGCGGTAAGTCCACGTTTAATACCATGACCTTCAATTGAAACCTTGGGCGGCAAATATTGCATCTTGCGTCGTTTGCCTTGCACTGCGGCTATGATAGGCATGCCAACAAACATGAACGCGAAGATGCCGCAAAAAAGTAAAGGGCCCAGGCTGCCAATGATTCCAGCGATCAGGCTCGCGAAGTCAAAAGGAGGCGCGGTGACTATGGCAGTTTCTGGTATATAGGATTTAGGAAATGAGGCGCCGAACGTATATTGCGTGGAACCACTGGCTGATGAATTGTTCCAGAGGTAGGTGACGCGTCCCTGAGCGTCGATGCCTGTTTGCGGTTCTGACGGAAATCCTGACGGGGCAGAGTGCCAGCGCGGTTCACTCGGCTGAACACCCGGAGGCATGTGATAAACAACCGTTAGATCAGTGTTTCCATTTACAAATTGGGAACCAAACCAGTTCGGAGAGAAGACGGCGCTGGCGTAAGCCTGATCATTGTCATCTGGATATATAACTCCTTCCACTTTGCCGACGATAACATGAACAGTTCCGCTTTGACCGGGCTGAATGGCAAACGATCCCATATCAACAGAGAAGCCTGAACCGCCTTCGCCTTGAAAATCGGAGGAAATCGAAAGCGAGTTACCGTTCATGTCTGCTGACGTGCCCGAAAATTGACCGTTGGGAACGCCGACATCCACGAAATCAACGACATGTCCGCTGGATGAATTTGTGAATGTGAGTTGATAATCCAGCGCCAGTGTGCCGTCTGCATTCCAAAATACATTCACGATCTCTTTATCTAGGCTGAATGAATAGGATTGAGCCCCAACAGGGATGACAATGCCCAAAGCTAGAATGAGTACAAAGGCAATGATTAGTAATCTTCGTTTCATAAGGTGTCTCCTTATAATTCTCAAATCGTCAACTTGTACTGAGCTTGCCGAAGTATCGTTCTACCACTTCGGTTCTTCGGTGAGTTGATAAATGGTATGGCAATATGGACAGTTGACCATCGGTGCGCCATTGGCAAGTGTGATGTCTTTTGCGCTCAATGTGCCCCCGCAGGATTTGCATTTCACTTGTTCGATCTTTGTTTCGCCAGGCAGGTCCACTTTCATAGTGACTTGCTGAATCACTTCGGTCTTTGTCCCGCGCATGGCGGCAATGACCATGCCCGCACCGCCGGCAAAAAATAAAATGCCCACGCATCCGAAGCCGAGTCCAAAACTCAGCCATGAGGAACTTCCCTGCGATGATGTGGAGCCAACGACACTCAATGCTCCATAGCCAACGAGACACAGGCCGATCAAAAATAATATACCTGCGCCAATATAAAGAACTGTTTTATTCATATCTAATTCTCCTCAGCTACTATACGCCAAGTTTAGCATTTTCGTCTCTTTCGGGCAATTGACATTTGTCCTGATATTTTTACCAATATGGTGGGATTTGAAACAGCAAACATAGCATGTCCCCTGTTTATTTCGGCTTGGACTTATACTTGAGAAGGATATGAAATAAAACTTCAGCTTTGCACTTCCCCTCCTGGCAGCCATCCTGATCTCGGCGTTGACAATCACTGTTTTTCTTATGTTGACTCCAAATACCTGGGAAAGCTGGAAACCTGCCACTTGTTTGAAGACAGGTTGTTTCTGCGAAGCCTCCGATACGCAAAGTCCCATCCGACAGGCGGCGAATACTTATTCATCGCTGGCATTTGTATTCAGCGGTGTGTTCATCTTTGCTTATGCACGCAAGAGGAATCGCTTATCAGTTGGGTATTCATTTCTTATGGGACTCTCCAGCATAATCGTTGGAGTTGGGAGCGCGTTCTATCATGCCTCGCTGACGTTCATCGGGCAATTCTTCGATGTATTCGGGATGTTCCTGCTGGCGGTTTTCGCAATGGTCTACGCATGGGAGCGGATCTACAAATTTCAACCTTGCACAACACTTACCCTGTATTTAATTCTCAATATATTTCTTAGCTGGCTGCAGATCGCCATCCCCGATACGCGCCGATATGCCTTCGCGATCGTGCTGGTTATTGCATTGCTATTTGAATATTATTTCCGAGTAAAGAATAAACCGCAAATTGATGTGCGATTATTAAGCGTGGGCGTTGGCCTGCTGGCAGGCGCATATATAATATGGATGTTGGATAACACCCGCATAATTTGTTTTGAGAACAGCCTCTTACAAGGTCATGCCATCTGGCATCTTCTCGGCGCAGTATCGACATGGTTTTTATATCGTTATTACGCGAGTGAAATAGCGACAATATAAAATTTACTGTAACAAAATAAGCGCGGGTAAGCACCTGCTCTTTTTTTGTTTTGCTACTTCTCCCAACTCGGCTTTGCACCAGTCATTTCAAAGGCATCTTTCTTCGCATCGTAACGCATAAGTGGCTGCAGAATATAGCGTCCATTCTCCAATCCCTTCAACTCAACCAACTGTACAATCTTGCGATTTCCGCTGGGGAGGCGCTCTTGATAAGCAATCAACCGCAATCCCGAAATAATGACCTGCCGGATATCCTCCATTCCAAGCCCAAAATTTGCCATCAGGCACATGGTTTCCAAACGAGTCAGGGCGTTCTCGGCACTATTGGCATGGATAACCGTGAGCCCGCTGTAGCCTGTGCTGAAAAGCTGCATGGCACGCATTGCCTCGACGCTTTCCAGTTCGCCGACCACCAACCAGTCAGGCCGCATCTTGGATGCGGCAGTGAGCAGGTCGTTCATAGAAATGTTTGGAGTTCTTTGTGCTTCGAGCAGAACCGCTCGTGGATGTGTAAATTGATATTGATGAGTCTCTTCTGCAACCACGATCCTTTCATCGGGCGGGATCAACTCAATGACACGATTGGCGACCGTCGTCTTACCACTTCCCGTCCCGCCAGCGATGAGAATTCCAACATGGGCGTTGATCGCGCTTTGGAATAAATCGCGCACTTCAAGTGTGACTGCCTTGTACTCAAACAACTTGTCCCATGATAGTTGGTTCAGCATCCACTTGCGAAAAATAACGCAGTGCCCGTTGATGGCGGTCGGCGAAAGAACGGTGATCATACGGCTATTATCAGGCAAACGGACTTCGTATATGGTCTTGCCTTCTTCCATCTCAACACCTGCAAGTTTGAGGGCTTCCTTAATGAGAGCTTTTACTTCATCGCTGGTTTTGAAGCGCAAACCCGTATCTTCAATTTTGCCGCGTTTCTCAACTGTTATTCTTTCGGTACCATCGATCATTACTTCCATCACCTGAAGGTCGTCCAAAAATGGTTGAACCAATGCAAGTGCTGTTTGTTTCTTTTTTGTGGACATGATAATTCTCCTTTCTGAATAATTCCCATCTTACAATGATTTTTATGTTTCCACATCGGCTATTACCACAGGTGGTTGATAGGTCATTGCGAGAGCATTAGCCCGACACTTGCGCTGCATGCCAGTGCAGTGAGCAATCCCTAGACTGCTTCGCCGGGCAAAGTTCTCCTCGCGGCGACATGGATCCATCCATTCTTCAAAGCAAGAGCAACTGCCTCGGTGCGGGAGTTGGTTGTCGTTTTATGGAAAATTGAATTGATGTGGAATTGAACCGTTCTATCGCTGATCCCGAGACGATAAGCGATCTCTTTGTTGGTTAGTCCTCCTGCGGCGAGAGTCAAGACTTCATGTTCACGCGGCGAGAAGGGCTGTTCGGATATTATTTGCGGTTGCAAAGATTCTTCCAAACTCACGGCTTCGCTTTGCGCCTGTTTTGCAAGAAGGGTCAACGCCGCGACTGCCGCGCGCGCTGCATAGTTATTCGCTGGCAACGCGCGTTCGTAGGCTTGCGCCTGCTCCACTAACTGGGCAAGTGCAATCTGCAAACTGGCCAGAGGTTCGTTTGAGTTCGGCATTGATTCCATTTTACAACAGGACAGATAATTTGAATCCTGTTAATTACCACAGGAGATATGGTTGGCTTTATACTTGAGGAAGGCTAAAATTAACCGCAAAGGACGCAAAGATCTAAAGGAGTTTTCTTAGCGATCTCAGCGTGCTTAGCAGTGCAAAAAAGGAATAACATGACCCTCCAAACCCAATACAACAAATGGAAAGAATCCACGCTCAAGAAGTCTTTGGAAAAATTCAAGGAGAGGAAAGAGCGATTCGAGACTTCAGCAGGCGTCGAGATGCCGCGCGTGGCATTACCGACGGGTGGTCTCGATACGCCCCGCGACGAGCATGCGGGGCTACTCGACCACCAAGAATCCTATTTAGATAAATTAGGCTTCCCTGGCGAATATCCATATACGCGCGGAGTCCAGCCGACGATGTATCGTTCGCGGTTTTGGACTATGCGTCAGTATGCGGGGTTTTCCACAGCGGAGGAATCCAATAAGCGCTATCGCTATTTGTTGGCGCAGGGCCAAACGGGGCTGAGTGTCGCTTTCGACCTCCCCACTCAAATTGGGTATGATGCCGATGATCCGATCGCGCAGGGCGAGGTGGGCAAGGTGGGCGTGTCGATCTCATCCATTCACGACATGCTTCAGTTGTACGATCAGATCCCGCTCGATAAGGTTTCGACCTCGATGACCATCAACGCCCCGGCGGGTGTTTTGCTGGCGATGTATATAGCGGTGGCGAAGCGTCAAGGCGCGGACATGCGCCAACTGCGCGGCACGATCCAGAATGACATTCTCAAGGAGTATGTGGCGCGCGGCACGTATATTTTCCCGCCCACTCCTTCGATGCGGCTGATCACCGATATATTTTCATTTTGTGCGAAGGAAGTTCCATATTGGAACACGATCTCGATCTCAGGCTATCACATCCGCGAAGCAGGCTCCACTGCCGTGCAGGAAGTGGCCCTAACGCTGGCGAATGGAATCGCGTATGTCGAAGCGGCGCTCGCGGCTGGCTTAAATATCGATGATTTCGCGGGGCAGCTTTCATTCTTCTTCAACGCGCACAACAACCTGCTCGAAGAGGTCGCCAAGTTCCGCGCTGCGCGCCGCATGTGGGCACGGATCATGCGCGAACGTTTTAAAGCGCAGAAGCCAGCCAGTTGGCAGATGCGTTTCCACACCCAGACCGCAGGCTCCACGCTCACCGCACAGCAGCCCGAAAATAATGTGGTGCGTGTGACTCTTCAGGCTCTTTCCGCTGTGCTCGGCGGCACGCAGAGTCTGCACACCAACAGCATGGACGAAGCCCTGTGGCTGCCGACCGAGAAATCGGTCCGCGTTGCCTTGCGCACACAGCAGATCATCGCCTACGAATCGGGCGTGGCTGATTCGGTGGATCCGCTGGCGGGTTCGTATCTGATCGAACATCTGACCGATGAGATCGAAAAAGGCGCGCTCGAGTACATCGCCAAAATTGACGAGATGGGCGGCGCGCTGCAATCCATTGAACGCGGTTACATGCAGAACGAAATCCAAAACGCCGCCTACGCCGCGCAGCAGGAGATCGAACGCAAAGAGCAGATCGTGGTGGGCGTCAATCAATTTCAAGTGGATGAAGTGCTCACGCTGGAACGTTTGCAGGTTGACCCTTCCATTGAGTTGGGACAGAAGGAAAAGTTGAAAGCGCTTCGGGAGAGTAGGAATCAGGAATTAGTTGATCAGTTATTAGGGAAAATAGTGGATGCGGCGAAAGGCACAGAGAATCTAATGCCGCTGTTTATTGAGTGCGTGGAGAATGACATCACACTCGGTGAGATCTGCAATACGCTGAGAGGTGTATGGGGCGAGTACGTGGCGCAGGGGTTTTAAGTAGATTACAAACAAATAAAGAATAATATTGCGGGTGTGGTCCGCGCGATTGAGATTAAGCTGAAAGACATCAGGACTTGACTTAGTCCACTGGTTAGTCTAAAATGCGTTCAGAGGTGCAAAATGACAATATTCAATGTTCACGACGCGAAAACCCACTTTTCCAAACTTCTTGAGCTTGTGATAAACGGTGAAGAAGTAGTCATTGCCAAGGCGGGTAAACCTGTTGCGCGCATATTACCTTTTGTAGCGCAAGATTTATCTCCACGCTTTCCAGGAATTGACAAAGGCAAGGTACTCATCATGCCTGATTTCGACGCGCCTCTTCCTGAGTTTAACCTATGAGAGTATTGCTGGATACACACACCTTTCTTTGGTGGAACATGGAAGACCCGCAATTATCAGCCCATGCCAGAGAAATAATTGCCAACGGGGAAAATGAAGTTTTTGTCTCCGCCGCCAGTGTTTGGGAAATTTCTATAAAAGCCGCCAAAGGAAAATTGGTTTTACCAGAGCCGCCCGCCCAATATATTGCAAATCGCATGGGATTGTATCGTTTTCAGCCTTTGCTTATCCAAATCAGCCACGCCGCTCGTGTATATGACTTGCCACATCATCATGATGACCCGTTTGACAGGATGTTGATCGCACAAAGTCAAACCGAGTCAATGCCATTGCTTTCTGTAGATGCAGAGATTTGTAAGTATGAAGTTGAAGTGATCTGGTAATCCGCTTTTGGAATGGTCAAGTGGGGAATGGTATATCCCAATTTGAGGATGTGATGACCGTCTAAAGTTTCGGAAGCAAATAATCGTATGCGCTTAGCGCGGCCTTCGCTCCTTCACCGACGGCGACCAACACCTGCTCGGCATAACTATTGGTTACGTCTCCCGCCGCAAACAAACCGGGGACATTGGTACGGCAGGCGTTGTCTATGACGATGCGTCCCTGTTTATCCAGAAGGGCAAAGTCAATAACCATACTGTTATTTGGCATGAGAGCTTTTTCCACGAACATACCGTCGGCCGTATATTCACTGATAGTGCCGTCCTTATCCTTAAGGATAAGTTTGCGGGCATATTCATCTCCCTGTACTTCGACGATCTCGCAGCCCTTCACGATCTTAACATTTTGAGCCTGCTGAAGTTTATGCCCAAGCGGAGAATCCAGGTTTTTATCGTCGGTACAGATCATGATCACTTCTTTGGCAACAGTGGCGAGCTCACCGACAGAACGAAGCGCAAGATCTGCATCGCCGATCACCATCACGGTCTTGTCAATGAAGAGCGGAGCGTAGGAAAGAGCGGAATAGCACAGCCCTTTCATTGTATATTCCTTTTCACCGGGAACGTTCATGCGCACCTGAAGAGTGCCAGTGGCAAGGATCACCGCTTTGGATTCCAACACTGCGCCGCCTTTGGTTGTAACGACAAAATGTTCATCCTTCTTTTCGACTTTTTCAACCGCTTCAATATGACGGGCAAAGTCGAGATACTCCAACTCGGTACGGAATTTATTGACAACTTCCAAACCTTTGATGACCTGGTGATAATCCTCAACCCACGGCAAAGCAAGATGATAGTTGGTCTTGCCGCCCAGGTCTTTGGAGATCAGCAAGATATTCAATCGTTTGCGAATGGCATAAATAGCAGCCGTCAGACCGGCGGGGCCGCCGCCAATAATGATCAGATCGTACATGAAGTTCTCCTTTCCTATTATTAATGAGCAGGCTGAGCCGACGCCAAATCAACGCGATGTTCATCTTCATCTGCCGGCGGCTCGGCGATGAAGTGTTCTTCCATCATCATCTCCGTCAGATCACGCGAACGCTTTATAATGCGCTTGGCATTTTCAAATTCCTCATCATATGTCATTTGGATGCGAGCCAGTCCCTGTTCCTGTGCTTTCATGGCAACCGCAGCGGCTTCACGCGGGAAAACCTCCCAATCATCCATATTCGGTAGAAGATGATCGGCAGCCAGTTTATCCCCTACATGGTTTGCCAATGCCTCGGCCGCAGCAAAACACATCTCATCAGTGATCGTGCGTGCGCGAACATCAAGCGTGCCGCGGAAGATACCAGGAAAACCCAGTGAGTTGTTAACTTGATTTGGGAAATCAGAACGACCGGTAGCGACAACTGCCGCGCCAGCTTCTTTCGCCTCCCAGGGCCAGATCTCAGGGATAGGATTTGCACATGCAAAGATGATCGGATCCTTAGCCATTGTCTTGATCCATTCGGGCAGGACCACGCCGGGACCAGATTGGGAAAAACAAATGGCTACATCCGCGCCTTTGAGTGCCTCCTTGATGCTCCCTTCACGCGCATCTTCATTCGTGATGTTGCAATATTTCCAAGCATCCTTGAACTCGGCTTTACGCATCTCGTAATCTTTGCGGTTCTTACCAAGGATACCGTTGATATCCACCATATAACATTTGGCAGGGTCAACCCCCCATTTGAAAATAAGACGAGAGCAGGCAATATTGGATGCGCCAGCACCGATGAATGCAATCTTCACATCTTCCTTCTTTTTGCCCACAACTTTCAATGCATTCATCAACCCTGACAATGTCACAGTAGCTGTCCCCTGCTGGTCATCATGCCACATGGGGATCTCTGCTTTTTCGCGCAAAGTTTCCAGGATGTAAAAACATTTCGGCTGTGAAATATCCTCGAGATTGACACCACCCAAACCGGGTTGGAGCATCAGCGCTGTATTAATAATGGCGGCGGGATCCTTGGTATCGAGCATGATCGGAAAACCATCCACACCTCCCAAATATTTGTACAAAAGGGATTTACCCTCCATAACCGGCAGACCCGCCTTGGGTCCAATATCGCCCAAGCCGAGAACGCGCGTCCCATCACTGATGACGGCAACCGTGTTCCATTTGTTGGTATATTCGTAGACAAGTTCAGGGTTGGCTTGGATCGCTTTGCAGGGTGCAGCTACACCGGGCGTATACCATATCGCAAAATCATTGAAGCTGTGAACTGTGCATTTCACCGCAGTTTCGATCTTCCCCCGATAGAATGGATGCAATCTCATGGCATCCGCAGAAGGCTTTTTTGCTTTCGCAAGCAGCTCTTCAGTATTCATAACTTCCTCCTCTTTACAACTTTATTTTCCTGCCTGACGTGTTGATTCCTCACGAAGAGCAGTCATCACCGCATGCAGATCAAGCCCGTGTTTACAGGCGCCGCGAGATGCCTCTAAAACAGAATCAGACCAGAGTGTGCGAGACTGAAGCGCTTCTTCATCATTTAGCAAAATGAGCTGAACCAGACTCGCCAAGGGGATATCCATTTCATCATGGACATCGATATCACAGTCATTGCAGGCATGACAAACATAAACATCCTGACCGCTGTTTTTTTTTACGACACCATGCAATGACATGATTAGAATTCATCCGTTTTTGCGTGCAGTGACAAGGTCATGAGAACCACATCGCGCGAGTCGCCATCGGGGAATAGGAAGTAATCATCGAGGGTGGCCTGTGATTTGAAACCCAACATTTCGAATGCTTTGACAACCTTGGTCTGCTCAGCGATCACTTCCGCTTGCATGATGCTCAAACCCTGTTTGCGCGAAACATCGATCAGAGCTTTGATCATCTTCATACCCAGACCTCGTTTGCGAAAATCCTTCGCAAGGAAGAGGCGAACTTCGCCGATATGACGCTTGGGACCTTCGAAAAAATGGAGCGAGACACTGCCTACTACATGATCTTTTACGAAAGCGAGGATCGGCAGCACCTTGCTGTAATCCAAATTCTCACACCAGCTATGGATGAGCGTGGGATCTTTAACATTGTGACGAAAGAAGTGCATATCGTCATTACTGACAGCGGAATAAAATTCTAAGAGATGTTTTTCATCCTCCGAATTTATGGGGCGCAACAAAACATACGCGCCATCTTTTAGCGTGACCATTTCGCGAAAGTTCTTGATTTGTTCAGGAAGCATATTCCCTCCCGGGATGTAGAACTTAATTCTTTATGCGATGACTTTCTGCGCGTCTGGGACAATCGATCCCGTTTTCAAAAGATTCGCTTCGGTGACGATGCGCGGGACGATCTCCTCCCAGCCAACAGGCATGATATGCAGGCCATGAATGCCCTGTTTGCCTCTGATCTTCTCAATGATCTCAAGCGCGATCTTCACTCCTTCCTCCTGCGCGCCCTGCGGACCGCCTTTTTCATTGGCATCATCCATGCGTTTGAGGATCGGTTCCGGCACATAAACGCCCGGCACCTGGGTCATGTAATGCGCCATCTTGGCGCTCTTGAGCGGCGTGATGCCGATCATGATGAAGACCTTATCCAATATGTTGCGCTTCGCAATTTCATTGAGCCAGATCTCCATGCGATCGGGATCGTAAACAAGATTAGTCTGGAAGAACTGTGCACCTGCATTAACCTTTTTCTCTTCACGCAAGGCCTGGAATTTCGGGTCGGATGCGAAAGGAGATGCCGCCGCGCCGAGGAAGAACTTCGGCGGAAATTTGATCTCGCGTCCGTCGAGATAGTGACCTTCATCGCGCATACGCCGCAGGATCCAGATCATCTGGATGGCATCCATATCGTTGATATCCATGCGTCCGCGCGGCTGAGGCGCAAGGACGGGGCTGTCACCTGTGACGCACAAAACATTACGCACTCCCATTGCGGTCGCGCCGATAATCTCGCCTTGCAAGCTGGCTCGTGTGCGGTCACGCGCAGCGATTTGCATTACAGGCTCCGCTCCATTTTCAAGGGCGAATTTACTGCATGCCCAAGAAGTCATGCGTGGGGTGGCGGAAGCATTATCGGTGAAGTTGATGGCCGTCACATAGGGCTTGACGAGATTAATGTTCTCGATCAATTTCTTCGTGGACATGCTCAACGGAGGAGCGATCTCGCAGGCGACGACAAATTCTCCAGCTTTGAGTCCTCTCTCTAACGCTGAGACAGGTTCGGTGTAGGCGGGAGCGTGGTATTTGTCATCTCCCTGCCACCACTCAGGCTGACGTACCGTGCGGAAGATCAGCTCCCAGGTTTTATATCGATTCTCGCCCTGGTCAAACATGAGACTCTTCATCACTTTGCCAGTACCATTTTTTTTCACGCACGCGGCGACGTCTGTCCACGTTTCTTCGCCGACCTTTTCCCAATCTAACGGCGGAAGGACTTCAAGGAGTTTTTCCTCCCGTCCCATTTTAAATGAACGCTCGTAAATTTTGTACCAGATGCAGGGACGGGTTTTATCCACATAACAATATTCGGGTGTAGAACCGCCGCACGGGCCGTTGCGTAATCCTTTGGGACATTCCATCGGGCAGATGAACGCAGTTTCCTGTAGCAGGCAGTTGCCACACATGCGACAACCGAAGAGCGGTCCCTTGATCATGTACTCGAAATCTTCCATCAGTTTGTGGCTGAGGGGTTCATTTTTAAATGGTGAGTAGGCTGGCTGCCAGCGTCTACCGGGTGTAAATATGGGCATGGATACTCCTTTTTTCCGAGCCCTCATGGGAGAGGGAAAGGGGTGAAGTTAATTCAACAAATACGAATCCGCGTAAATCACTTTGTTCAACAGGATCTGAGTCGTTTTCCAAATTGCAGATTGCTCAGGGTCAGACATGTTGAAGTCTTCCGATTGTGGCTCTTCGCCAGTCGCAATTCGGTCTGCAATCTTATTGTAGACACTGGCAAGCGAATTGCTAGTGTCTTTTGTCTCTATCCATCTGATGACGTCATTCTGGTCTTTGTCAAACGGATTGGCGATCATCATCTGCAAGCCAACGCCCATCAACATGGCGAGATACACGCGATTAATGAGCGGGCGATTCTCATTGGGGACAGCATTAGAAACATTGCTCAACCCCACTGAAATTTGCGGCGCGGGATCCCAGGCGTATTGCAAAGTCCGCACTGTCTCGATGAGATGCGGGCAATATTGCTGGCAGCCAGAAACTGTCAACACGAGCGGATCAATGATGAGATTCTCCATCCCGAAGTCAAGCTCCATCATGCGCGGGATCAACTGCTCGACCGCGATGGTGACGCGCGCATCCGCCTCGATCGGGATTCCTTCCGGGCGCATGGTAAGGGCGATGACCTTCGCACCATATTTTTTCGCCAGCGCTGGCACTTTCTCCAAACGGTCCGGGTCAGCAGATGTTGAATTCAAGATCGGCTGAGCCTTCTTGATGGTCTTAAGCGCGGCTTCCATTCCGTCAATGTTGGTTGTGTCGATCGAGAGCGGCACATCCACAACGGTTTCAACTGTCTCGATGATCCACGGCCAGACTTCTGCAAAATCCTTTTTGCGCGGGCCGAGATTAATATCAACCGCCTTCGCACCTGCTTCCACCTGCTTCACTGCAAGATCTATAAAAAATTCGCGGTCTCTTGCGGCTAGTGCCTCTTTCACTTTTTCAGAGATGATGTGAATATTTTCGCCTATGATGTACATAACGCCTCCGTTTCAAATTTACATATTCGAATGTTTTAACGTTCCAATGCAGAAGCTACGCTCGGAAATTTGCTCATATCCGTGTGCGGCAGAAATAATGCCGAAGTAAACGCTTCATAAAAACTATTATCTGCCGACAATTCAATATAGGTCATACGCTTTGCGATCTCCGTGATCTGATCACGTTTGCGCCAGTCGAGCAGCGCGTAATATGCGCCGCGCACCGACGTATTGCCCAGAAAATCAAATTGCTCCCACGGCATGTCGGGCAACAATCCGATCTGCACGGCCTTTTCCACATTGATATATTTTCCGAACGAGCCGCCGATCAACACTTTTGAAACGCTCTCCAATGGAATGCCGACCGTATCGGCCAATACTGTAAAGCCCGCGTAGATGGCGGCTTTTGCGCGCAACAAGTTATCAACATCGACTCTGGATAGTACGATGTCTTCACCTGATTCGGATTCTGTGCCCCAAGCCACCACATACTCCCCACCGTGCGCTCCATCGCGGAGCCTCGAGCTGCTCTTCATTAAATTAACATTCCCAGCCTTATCAATGATCCCCGTTATAAAAGCTTCTGACAGCAGTGAGATCAAACCTGAACCGCAGATGCCTTTCGGCTTACCTCCGCCGATGACACGATAAGTCGGCTCAAACGTGTCACTGTTGACCCACACTTCTTCGATCGCGCCCGTCGTTGCCCGCATACCGTTGACAACTCCAGCTCCTTCAAAAGCTGGGCCGGCAGAACAGGCGCAAGTAACGAGCCAATCGCGGTTACCAAGCACCGTCTCGCCGTTTGTGCCGACATCCAGAAAGAGAATTACATCTTCAGCTACATCCAACCCTGATGACAACACACCGGCGGTGATATCTGCTCCCACATAACTAGCCACGCCGGGCAGACAATCCACGCTGGCTTGCGAATGTATGTTTATTCCCACATCACCCGCCCTCATCAACGGCGGATGATTGACTGCAGTGATGAAAGGCGAAAGTCGTATATTGGATGCGGGAATGCCGAGCAATAAATGGATCATTGTGCTGTTGCCTGCGATCGTAGCCTTGACCACATCCTCAGGTTTGGCTTTGACTCGCTTGCAGGCTGTCTCCAGCAATTCATTGATCGTATCCAGCACGCGTTGACGAAGTTCCTGCCCGCCACCGCTTTTGTTTGCATACATAATTCGGGAAATGACATCCTCGCCGCGCACGATCTGTCCATTGTATTCTGCGACTTGCGCTCTCACTTGTCCGCTCACCAGATCTACCAGCCAGACTGAAACCGTGGTTGTGCCGATGTCGATCGCGCAGCCCCAGAGCGGTGAATACTCGTCAACATGATGCGGCTGCAGCGAGATCAAACGCACTGGCTGTTCCAAATCTTCAAGCGGATATTCAAGTACAGCAGTGACATTCCATTCACCAACGCGTAAGACATTACCAATTGTTTGAAGCAGACCAAGTGAGACATTTACTTTGTTGATATTCGCTTGTAGTCGCAACGCGGTCTGCAAACGCGACCAATCATCTGTCTGGTCATCCATGCTGGGCGGGGTCAATTCCAAATGAATTCGCCGAACTGTTTGATCGGAAGGATATTCATATCCTTCCGGGACAGTGACTTCAGCAACGACGCGGTCAGTTGTCAGCCGCCGTTCAATTTTTTCCTGTGGTGGAACATAGATTGAAACATCACCTTCGACCACAGATTGACAGGCAAGCGCAAAACCCTGCCCTACATCCCCGGGAGAAAGTCGCAGCGTGCTTCTGCGACGGACGTTTCCATCTGTCACCTGAACCGCGCAACGCCCGCAACGTCCCTGCCCGCCGCATGGCTGACCAATATCCAGGCCTGCCAGTTGCGCAGCATCAGAGAGCATGGTGTTGGTGGGGACGGTAACCGTTATCGGCTTATCGTCGAAGGTGAAAGTGATTGTGTGTTGCATTAGGTTTGCAAAGTGGCGTTTTTGAAAGTTCTAACTTTATAACGCGCCAACTTATGAACGTGTAAACATCAATTAAGCGCCTGTTTCATAAACGCAGGCAGATCGACTGCCTCGCGCGGTCCAACGCGGATCTCCCAATCGGGGAGTTCTTCTTCGAGTTCACCGGAAAGAACAGCGACGTGACCGGGCAGGACAATCCGCTTTTTGCTGACTTTGCTGGCTACGTCAAAAGTTTTGATTGCCTTCGCGATTCGTTCCGCATCAAATTTACCGGCGGCCCACGCGGTTAATACAGACATACCTTCAGCGTCTGTGACAACCAGCCAGGCGGGCAATCCACTTCCTTCAACTTCATTTGCAACAGAGAAGTAAGTGATGCTGAAATTGGTTGTGACCAGCACCGGGCTTTCGGGATTCGGTGAGTTGATCTCGTAAATACCCGGTTGAACCTGAATCGGTTTCTGTGGATCAGTGTAAATATTTTCGCGCAGAACAAGCAATGGATAAAGCAATTCAGGTTTGAATTCGCTCAACACAACAAAGCCTGCATATTTTGCAATTGCCTGCGCCGCGGCAACACCTTCATCTTTTGCATCACAAGGGAATGCAATGACAGGATAACCAAGCGCGCGCAAATTGGATTTGATCGCAAGCTTGCGGACTTGCGTAGAGCGCGCCAGCCATTCGCCCATATTCCTGCCGCCGAGGTCAAGCACCATGTCTTCGACACCTTTGGCTTGAATATTTTTGGTCAAGTCTGCTAACCCATCGAGCGAATCTGATTTGACGACGAGCGCGGCTTTGTACTTTTTCGCAAGATCCGCTAAAGGTTCATAATTAGATGCGTCTGCAGCGTAGATCAATGCTGATTCGCCGGCTAGCAGGCTTAGGCTTGAGTCAAGAAGTGCCGAATCTTTCGTCATCAATATAAGCGGACGTTTGCTCACAGTCCGAATTGTTTTGACGGCGGCTGTTAAATCGCCATCCGCTTCGATGGCGAAACCGTCGATTGAAAAATCCATGCCCACATAATTAACTTTATATGCGTCGGCTGCCGTAACTTTTTTTGCAAGGTCTGGGTCGGAGGCTTTGACTCGAATGAACAAGCCAGTTTTATTGTAAAAAGATTTTTCATGACGGAACATCACCACTTCATTGCCCGCTTTGACTTCGCTACCAGCCTTTAGTGTAATGAGGCGGATCGGCGGTGCGGCGGACTCTGCCAGCTGCTTTTTGGATGCATCGCTGACATAAGGGCAGGCCGAGAGTTCAACCTGCTTGGCGGCGAGTTTCATCGCAAAGGCAAGGCAGGTGGGAAAACCACATTCTTTGCAGTTGGTCTGTGGAAGTAGTTTGTAGATCTGGATTCCAGCGAGTGCCATATATTCTCCTTACGTTGTCAGGTTTGCAAGTTCAAACTTTCCAACCTGTGAATTTGTAAACTTTTAAACAGTGACGAGTTCTTCGATCGCGCCTTTGACCCGCTTCACCGATTCAGGATGCCTCAACACCACAATATCCGCGCCTGATTCAACCAACGCGATCGCGGTGAGTGTTTCCCAGTTAATGGCGCGTGCTTTCCAATCGCCCCAACCTTCCGGCACGCCTTCGCCAATTTTGGATTCTTTCGTCTTCCACGTTTCATAACCCGGCGTGACGATCATCGGCAGTTGAGTCATCGCGTCGCCCTGCAACGCGGCTAACCGCAAACGCTCCATTACAGAATATCCATACTCAATTCCATAACCGAGCGCGCCGGTAGTCGGATCCATTAGAATGCGTTCTTTGGGCATGCCCATATCGCTGATAAGGATATTCAATTGCTTCGACAAGTTCACATCCATAGGCGTGCGCGCCTGTACAAGATGTCCATTCGCCATTGCAGTCGCGACAATGGTGCGATAGTTTTTGTCTTCGCAAATGCCAAGCACGATCTTCTCGCCATTGGTAGCCTCTGAAACAGGCACCAGCAACTCATTATCTTTTTCCACCTGACCCGGCCCCCAGACGATGAGCGGGAGCCCAGTCGCGCTTAATACGGATTTGACTACCCGAACTGCGTCTTCAGGTGAATCAGCCAGCGTCAAAGCGACGACTATGATGTCTGCTCCTGCTTCGTCGGCCTTTTTCGCCCATTGTGCGGGTTCCGCCATCGTCTCGCCCCAGGCTTCTACCAGCAACGGAGACCAGTCATCAGGCTTGCGTGACTTGATCTCGATCGCAATCACAGGCTTGTTTGGCATAGGCGCTTCGTAATGCAAATAGGGCATAGATGCTTGTCCGCCAACGCTGATGGACTTTGTGCGTGTACCACCCTCTGCGCTCGTCGCGCCGATGGTGACGATCTTGATACTGCCAGGCCATTTGTCTTTTGGAATTTCGATTGGCATTTGTGTCTCCTTAGGTCTTTATGTCATTGCGAGCGCACTTCGCAACACTTGCGTCGCACGCTAGTACAGGTGAGCAATAACACTAAATTAATCCTGCTCTTTTTCTGGCTTCATCTCTTCTTTCAATAAACTGCTCGATCGGTGTTTTTCTTTCGGCCGCGAGACCGAGATCCTTCAAATCCTTTTCATCCTTCGCTGCCATGTGCCGCAAAATATGACGATAGGAAATAAAAGCCGCAGGATAGATAATTCCTGCGGAGTTGTGCAACATATATGCGATTCTGATGCCCTTATCTTTCATCATTTGTGCGGCAACGGTGAGGGAAATATCAGCGGGCAATTCGGGGATGCCTTCGCTCATGATGTCTTCGGCGGTCAGCATTTCATATCCTTCGCGCGCGTACGCCCAGATTAATTCATCCTCACTGACCACGCCAATGCCGTGACCTTCCGCATCGAGCACACACATCGCCTCAACATTTTTCTCCAACAGGAATCGCGCAATGTCAACGATGGGAACATCCCATTTGCAGGTTGGCACTCCAACGGTCATTAGGTCGCGGACGAGTTTTGTTTCAGTCATTATTTTTAAGCTGAAAAGTTGGGACGCTGAAATGTTCCAACATGCCAACGATGTTAGAACATCGGCTCCATCGCCATGGCGGGATGATTGTGCGCTTCGAGCCATGCGAGTAAATCTTCAACCGTTGTCGCGCTGCTATCGTCGGCGATCTTGTCCATGAATTCAGGGTCGCCTTCACGTGTGCAGACAGCTTTGAATTCATCCGCCATGCTGGTCTTTAGCACAGATGACATCCAGACGATTCTCTTGAAACCACCATCCGATGAAATGAATTTGGGACTGATGAGATAGAACTTGCCGACACCCATCACGCCCGGAGTTTGCAATCCGCCGCCAGCGATACCTGCAAGGGTCGAGAAAGTCATGCCTGCGGGAGTCATGGCTGTGTCTTCACGGCTAACGATCATCACACCATTGGCTTCGGGGATGAGCATCACGATACATTCGAAACATCCGCAAGCCGTCATCGGATTTTCCATGATGGAGTACATTGAGACTTCCTGCACCACACCATGCGAACCCATCGCTGCGTATTCGTTCGTGCCTTGCCAATAGCCTTTCTTGAAATCTACTAATTTTCCAAGTTTGATCGGTTGATTCGGTCCGGTGGGATTTATGCTAAACGAAGCTTTGCAATCCAGCCAGTTATACGCGCCGCACAAACCGAGTCGTTCGGGAGAGACCACGCAGACGTGATTCGGCGCGAACGATTGGCATAATGTGCAGGAATAAAATTCGTCCACTTTATCGTCCGTCAGATCGGCGAGCCGTTTATTGCGGAAGTCATACGCGGCGCGCGCCTTTTCCAACCATTCAGTATGCAAGGTTGGTTCGGTGATGATCGTGACCTGTACCTTGTCCACGATCGCGCCGAAGTCTTCATGAAATCTTGCGTGCAAAATTTTGCCAAATGATTCAAGACTGAAGCCTTTATCTGCCGCGGCATTCGAGATGCGGATCCACGCGATATCACGTTGACCGACGTGTTGAATTCCGCTGGCGCCGTTGACGAAGTAATGAACTTGTCTTTCCAGTACAGGTTCGAAATCCTGTTGCATTTGTCTGCCAGCAACTTTGATGACAATACCCAGATCCATTGAACCTTGCGCGGGGATTTGCGAGAAATCGGGCCCGATGACTTCGATCTTGCCATCGGTGACTTCATCCAGTTTTGCCATGTGCAAAAATTCATACGCGCGCGAGTGCTTGCCGCCAAATTCAACGCGTAGATCAGTCTTGCGGACGACTTCACCTTCAAAAGCTGAGCCGTACGAAACGGGAACATCCACATTCGAAACTTTGACTTTGACGCCACGAATCTCAATACATTTCTGGACGAGCCTTTCGGCTTTTTCCAGATCATCCTTGCCGTCAATTGCATCAAACGGCATGGAGACAACATGCTCATAAGTTGTTACGCCGGTTGGTAAAATTTCGGGAATAACTGTATCCGCGATAACGGGGAATCCGAAGTTGATCGCGCCGGCCGCGGCGGCATATTTCAAATCGTCCACCTCACCAAGTGCAAGCACGAAAGCGAAGACACGCTCTTTGTTGTATAGCAAAATTTCGCGCGACATGCCAGGTTTCATTCCACCGAAAGTCAGTGCGGACCGAGTTGCAAATCCCAATGCATAAATTGCGGAAATGGTGTCTGTACCAAATGGAACGGTAAAAGTATTGTAGCCAAGTTCCACGCCTTCTTCCTGCAATTGATGAATGATGCTGCGTCCATTCACATTGCCTGAAAGGAAAGTGAGAATATTACGACGTTGTAACTCACGCACGATCTTGACAGCGACTGCATTTGATTTTGCACATCCGACAATGGCGGCAAAGCCAGGCATGCGTCCATCCACCAATTGAATACCCCATGATCGCAGTTGAATATCGTCAATGGGACCATTCAAGTGACCATGTCCATTGGCGCCGCCGTAGTTCGTCCCTCCAGCGAGGGTAAAGCTTTCAGGCATCGGTTCAGGCTGAAGTCCATAGACGAAGCGGAGGGCTTCAATTGTTTCAGCCGCAAGCAAAGTCGCCATTCCTGAATCCAAGGTCTCGCCCAGATAGGGAGTCCAATGTCTGCCAGCGGGGACTGGATGAAGCAATCCGCGCGTATATTCCATGACAGATTTCAAGTCTCCAATTTTTTCAATGGACTTGCCTGTCATACCGAGAATGGTCGGTAAAAAATATGCTGTGTTCGGAAATGAAACGGGCGTGTCTGCGCCTTTTTCTGCTATCGCTTTATTGAGCATGACGTCGGCTTCGGTGACGAGCGCATTAGCACCGCGAATTGCCCGTGTGGCTATATATTTTGACATATTAGTCTCCTAGTCTTTAGTCTGGTAGCCTGGTAGTCATTTTGCCTTTACGCGAATTGCGCAAGAGACTAAACGACTAACGAGCAACTGACTAAGCAACTACTCCATAAATTGCCTCGCGTCTTTGAGCCAGCGGTAGCGCTTCGAGTTCATTCATCTTCGCATCGCCTGATTTTCCAAATTTGTTCGGGTCGTATTCAGGCAAGCCAAGCGCGGCGCGTTTCTTATCAATATGTTCCAGCGTCTTGCGGATCATCTCTGCGGGGTCGGGGATAAATTCCAATTTGCCGCCATACAATTTTTCCCAGCCTTCGCTTAGGTAATGAAGCACTTCAGAACTATCGTTGACTCGCTCCATGCCGCTCACAGGCGATGAACCGCCGAAGATGACATATCCGCCCGAAGCCACAACATACGCCGCGATGGCAAGCGCTTTTTCGCTCATCCATTCGGGCGCGAGTCCGACTGCCGGAACCTGGTCAATGTCATCACCGAGTCCGCCGTCTTCAACCATTTGACTCAACACGGTCAGGATGCGGGTATTGTCTACGCACGAACCCATGTGGAGGACTGGAGGAATTCCAACCGTTTCGCAGATTTCGCGCAGACCGTTTCCGACTTCGCTCAAGCCTGCTTCGCCCAACATCAGTCCCAGCTTGGCTGACGAAATCGCGCCGCAGCCAGTTTGCACAACGAGCACGTCTTGCTTGAGCAGCTCTTTCACGACCACATTATGCAAATAATCCTGTGACGAGCGCGGATTGTTACATCCGACAATGGCCGCCACACCGCGAATACGCCCCGTCATGATGGCGTCATTCAACGGGCGGAAGGATGCGCGATAGGAACCTCCCAACATGTAGTTGATGTATTCATGCGAGAAACCGGGAATTAGATCTTCCTTGATTTGCGGAATACGTGTCTTGTTGTTGTCACGATTTTTGAAATTATCAACTGCAACTCGCAGGATTTGCTTTGCGATGGTGAGAGCATGGTGCTCGTCAAATTCAATATGAGTCGCGCCTTTGATCTTGACCTTCGGTGAAGTAGTGATGATCGCTGTATGGAAATTTTGCGCCAAACCAACCAGCGCCTGCATGATGCACTGTACATCCACGACCATTGCTTCGACAGCGCCTGTCAAAATGGCGAGTTCCTGATGCAGGAAGTTACCCGCCGCAGGGATGCCTTGTCTCATCAGGATTTCGTTCGCGGTACAACAAATGCCAGAAAGTTGAATTCCATTTGCTCCAGCGGCCTTGGCATACGCGATGATCTCAGGGTCCTGTGACGCGGCGACCAACATTTCGCTCATGGACGGTTCGTGTCCATGCACCACGATATTGACCATATCTTCTTTAATAACACCGAGATTAGCCTGCCCCAAAATCGGCGCGGGTGTACCGAATAAAATATCTGAAATATCGGTGGCGATCATTGAGCCGCCCCAGCCATCTGATATTGCGGTGCGGATGGCGTGATTCAAAATGTGAGCGGGATCCTGGTCATCGCCGATGTGTGTGCGATGTAACGCCTCGACCACTTCGCGATCCACGCCGCGCGGCCAGACATTTTGCTCGCGCCAGATCTGCTGTCTCTTTTTGGGAGCGCGGATGGCAGGGACAATCTCGCCGCGCTGCTGACCAAATTGAGAGATGTATAGATCGGCTAATTCGTTCGCGACATCTTCAGGTTTGCGTCCATCCACCTTGATGTTGTAATAACCAGCCACCATTCGCAATTTCGCCACGTCACGGATGCTGTACCCTTGAGCCTCACCCATTGCTGTGGCTTTCAACAAGAAAGCCATATCTCGGCCGTGGTCGCTATGCGCGGCGGAACCAGCTGCGATGGCGCGCGTTAAGTTGCGCGCCTGGATCGTGTCAATTGTGGCACCGCATACGCCTACATCACCGCTCTTGGTCAAACGGCACGGGCCCATTCCGCATTGCTTACAACACATCCCTGCGCCGCCGATATTGCACGCCACCATATTATCTGCGCGTGTAAAAGCGGTTCCGATACCCAGCTCCTCCGCACGGATCAACATTTGCTGCGCGGCGGGGTCAGTCGAATAATCTTTGATCTCACGTTTCTTTGGCATGATTCACCTCCATCTACTTGTCAATCAATTTGACAGCACCCAACCCCGGGCACGGCCAGAGCGGACGTCCGTTATAGTCCACACGCTGGGCGAAGGAAACCGTTCCTTTAATGGTTTCGTACACAGCGGTATGGCGGAAGAAATGATCCCCGCCAATCTTTTCAACCGCAATGCCTGTCTCGATCAGCATCGGCATCTCGCCAAGATATCCTGCCTCTTCAAGGCACATGCTGATCTGTTCAACTTTAATCTTTGCGGGGTCGTATTTAACTTCGATGATCTGAAAGGCGCTGCTGGCATAGACTTCACTGACCCCCGTCAACTCGAGCAATATTCTCCTTACCTCGGAAACGTGATGATCTCCGAAAAGCACAGGAGTTTCGAACGTTTTAGTCTCCATGAATGCACCTCTTTTAAAAAGATGGATGTGACTCTGAAGGAAGACAACGCTAAAACATAGACTCTTCCTAATGTAGCATTATTCTAGCATTCGGACTGGTCTTGAAGTTGTGAATTTTGTCATAAGAAAAGCTGACAAATGTACCTAACAAGGGTAAATTTTGAAGAATTCAAAAAATGGAAAGGTATAATCTGCCTGAGAATGAAAAATGACTAACTTTGGACCTGGATGGA
>CAIWRB010000335.1 GCA_903914955.1 uncultured Chloroflexota bacterium
AAGAATATCGATTCGTCCATACTTCTCTTTAACAATGCTCACCATCTGGTCAATACTGGTGGGTTCGTTCACATCCAACGGAACAACCAGAACGTCTGCACCGCTTGATTGCAGCTGATTGGCCAATTCCTGAAGCCGATGCTCCCGCCGGGCGGAAAGGACTACCCGTGCGCCTTCTTTTGCGAACAAACGAGCGGCATCTTCCCCAAAACCAGAAGATGCGCCCGTAATCACTACGACTTTCCCTTTCAACCGCACAGGCATACGCACCTCAGTGTTGAAATTTGTGCATCAGCGATCAATCTTCTTCGCTGTCCTGCTGTTGCGCATCTTCAGAGCGTTTGCGTGGACGAGGTGGTTGGACCACAGCATCCGGGTAAAGAGCAACTTCCAATACCTGGTCCATATGTTCCACCGGGATAATTTTCAAATCAGTCCGCACCCGTTTGGGAACATCAACCAGATCTTTCATGTTTTTCTGGGGCAGCATGACCACCTTTAATCCAGTGCGGTGGGCAGCTAATAATTTTTCACGCACTCCGCCAATCGGCAAAATCCGACCGCGTAAGGTGATTTCGCCGGTCATCCCAACTTCCCGGTAAATCGGACGTCCGGTTAGCGCCGAAAGAATGGCGGTTGCGAGTGTAATTCCAGCACTTGGGCCATCTTTGGGGATAGCTCCTTCAGGCATATGTACATGGATATCCATGCGTTCAAAAATATCCGGTTCAATACCGTACATTTCAGCCCGTGATTTAATAAAGGTCAAGGCTGCCTGTCCTGATTCTTGCATCACATCCCCAATTTGACCTGTCATTTGCAAGCCGCCTTTACCTTCCAGTATGGCGACTTCAATGGACATGATTTCTCCACCGTTTTCGGTCCAGGCAAGGGATGTTGCTACGCCCACTTCGTCACGAAGCTCAGCTTCTGTACGTAAGTACTGGGGTGGCCCCAGGAATTTTTCCACCATGTTTGGTGTAATAATGGTTGGATATTCTCGTTTTTCTGCCTTCAGACGGGCTGCCTTGCGAACAACTCGACCAATTTCCCGTTCGAGATTGCGGACACCCGCCTCATACGTGTATTCGCGTATGATCCGTTGCAATGCAGTCTCCGAAAATCGAAGATTGGTTTCATGCATACCGTTCTCATCCATTTGTCGTGGAATTAGAAAACGGTCGGAAATGGCCATCTTTTCTTCTTCAATGTAACCGGGGAATTCAATCACTTCCAGACGGTCCAGAAGCGCTTCCGGAATGGTGTTCAAATTATTGGCCGTGGTAACAAACATCACCTTTGAAAGATCAAATGGGATTTCAAGGTAGTGATCGCTAAATGAATTATTTTGCTCCGGGTCCAATACTTCCAGGAGTGCCGATGATGGGTCGCCACGGAAATCATTCCCTAATTTATCGATCTCATCCAACATGAAGAGCGGATTACCGCTCCCGGCGCGTTTCATTGTCTGAATAATTCGACCGGGCAGAGCGCCGATATACGTACGTCGGTGTCCACGGATTTCAGCTTCATCCCGCACGCCTCCCAGCGAAATTCGGACAAATTTGCGTCCAAGTGCTTCAGCGATGGATCGTCCCAACGATGTTTTCCCTGTCCCGGGTGGGCCAACGAAACATAGTATTGGTTGACGTTCTTTTTTGGGTTTCAATGAGCGGACGGCGATGAATTCCAGAATACGATCTTTTGCCTTTTGCAAACCATAATGATCGCGGTCCAAAATCCCGCCAGCGTGCCGCACATCCAGATTGTCATCGGTCATTAATGTCCACGGCAAATCCAATATCCATTCGATATAACTGCGGATAAT
>CAIWRB010000336.1 GCA_903914955.1 uncultured Chloroflexota bacterium
CAAAGTCAACCTGAACTACACCCTCTTTAGGCAGGAAGAATAATTTTTCACGATATAACCCTGGCAGGCTTACAATCGCGTTCGCTCCAGGCCGGTAGCCGTTCATATCAAATATCACCTCACCGTTAAGTGTTACCGCAGAGAGTTTTACTCCATTGTCTAATAAAAGTTCCACAGAAATCCCATTCAATAATTCAATTTTTTCAGGCAGGCCATTGCCATTGGCATCCAAATAAACACGTACCTCAACTTTTGCTTTTGAAGGTATTTCAGTGGGAAGCGGGATCGAGATCGGTGTTTGAGTGGGAATAAATGTTGGAGCAACCTGTAGCAGGCTGGTGGAACCTGAATTGGCTAAATAAGTATCGAATGATAGGAGATTGTTCCAGAAGCCGTCTACATAGCCCTTGGCTCCCTTGCAATTTAAATTAGGTGAAACACCTGCCCAATCCAACGGCTCATCGTTCTTTTTAGTCAGGGTGATTGCATCCTGAACACAACTTAACCCACTATGGTAAGTTGCCATGGTGAATTTCCACAGATCATCATATTCAACTGACGTTTTTCCAGCCACGTCCAATAGATCAACCATTGAACAATTCGATTTTAAGAGTTGGGCAATGACCGGAATGCTTTGATTTGCTTTTACAAGGTCGATGCCGTTGGGGCAGGAGGCGCAAGAGGCATCGATCGAGTTGATGATCGCGCCGCGGATGATCGCTTGAGTAGGTGGGTCAAGGCTTAGGTAAGGCAGGGAACAATCCGAAAACACGGTTGAGCATATCTTGTTATAAAAGCTGGGGTTTTGCCGTAGGAGAACATCAAGACCCAACTGGTTGATCTGTCCCAGACCAATTTCGTCAAGATAAAACCTCTGGTTTGAAGGCCAAAATTGCGATTCGTATTCGATCAAAGATTTTAATATTCTGGGCGGTATCCCCACTTCCAAACTTGTCGACCATATTTTAAAGTCGTACTGGTTTTGCCATTCGATCATTTTTGTCTTTGCACGTTCAATTCCGCAGCCTGTCGGAAAATCCAAATCCCCGCCCATGCCGCCGCCCGGACAATCCTTTGCATCAACTATTCCATTGACAATCAGACGCGCCGCCAATAGATGTTCTGTTTTGTTCGTATTTAATTGAAAGGGCGATTCCGGAAACTTTAACCACGATGCTCCTGACACATCTTTAACATTCCAGATATTCGAACACGAATCGCGATATTGGGATAATTGGTTGACAGAGTCGATCACTACGGAATAACTACCATCCTGCCCGCTTACTCGTACACGGGCAATGACTTCAGGGCTTTGGGAACCGGATGTGCTGTACGCGCTGAATTGAATGGTTGAACTCCCTAGCAAGGAAAGCGCACATGGAGAACCTGTACAAACGAATTCCCTTAAGTTTTCAAATCCCCTGATCTCAATGCTGGTTCCCGGAATCGAATCAAAAGCCGTCAAGATGACATATGGCTGAGCCAGCAGGCCTGTAGGGGCATGGACAAAAGCTTGCAGGCCATCTCCTGCGTTCACCTGAAATAATCCGAGGGGTGTGGGAGTGCGGGGTTGTTCTACAAATACAGTGGGGGTGGGGGAAGGGCTTTGAATAGAAAGGGGAGTTTGTTGTTGGAACGAGGAATTACTGACTACATATATTGTGGCCGGAATATCCTGGATACCAATTGAAGATTCATTCTGAGAAACCAGCGCTTCAGCTCTGGAAATCCCTAGTTTTAAAATGCCTGATAGACTCACTCCTAGGATGAGCAAAATAATTAAGAGATAGCGAACTGAAAGGTTTTTCAAAGATATTTCCCAAAACAGATTAAATCAGATATTTGTATTAACCAATAATATCTGATTTATTATAGCGCCAAGTTGAGCTCCGTGAAGGCTATAAAACAAGGTTCATTCCAATGTTATTTTTTGCCGCTCAGCCGGCTGGTTACTCTTTTCCAGGTTGCAGTGGGGATCGCAGGAGGAATATTTTTAAAGATTTCGTCACTTAAAGAGTATGCCATATCTTCGATCTTCATCGATATGGGCAGTTCCGGATTACTTAGAACAAATGGCTCTCCAAAATTGATAGCTCGAATTACATTTTCAGCGTCAAACGGGAGCGTGTACTCGATCGGAAAACCCAGCGCTTTTTCAAGTTGTGCCTGTTTGATGCCGCTGCGATTGGATGTTAAGTTCAAAACAACTTTAGTCTTTGTCTCGGCAAAGCCGAGTTTATCGTAAATATTCAATGCGTTCGTGGCAGCCCTTAAAGATGAAAGTTCCGGCCCAATTACCAACAAGATATGCGTCGAGGCGTTTAGTAATTGAATTGCATTATCCGAAAAATCATGGGGAACATCGGCCACAATAAATTCATTTTGATGGATAAAATAGTCCAACAATTTGGCCCAAAACTCATTTGAATATAGATCTGCTGCAACAGGTAGCTTGGACGCAATTGCGTAGTAAAGGCCGGTTTTATAAAGAATGGCAAGGTCGTCTGCTACAGAGTCGTCTACTTCTTCGATCGGAACGCCTGCATAGTTTTCGAGGGTGACCCGCGGTGAGGTATTCAGCATCATGGCTACTTGTCCAGCCGTGATGCTGGGGTCTATGATCAGTGTCCGTTTTGTCCAAAGCTCATTTAAGGCCAGCGCAAGGTTTACCGCCAAAGTGGAACAGCCTACCCCGCCCCTCAAGCTATGCACAGAAATTATGGTTGGTTTCTTCTCTTTGTCATTTTCCAATTTGTGGACATATTTCATTGCGGTTCCGCGCCGGGCCAGGTTGGCCAGGCGGGCGATCAACTCTTCCAAGGCAAAGGGTTTTACCAGATAATCATCCGCCCCTAAAGAAAAAGCCTTAAGTTTTTCGTCTAATTCATTTTTGCCTGTAATAACAATAATGGGGATATGACTAAAGATTGCATCAGCGCGTAATCGTTCAATAATCTCAAATCCGGAAATGTCTGGTAGTTGAAGATCAACAATAACTACGTCCGGGTTTTTGGAAGAGACCGCGGCCAGTCCCTCGTTACCGTTGCGGGCGTAATCCAGGAAGTAACCGGCTTTTTCCAGCTCCTTCACAAGCATCTTGTAATACATTTGTTCATCATCAATTAATAATATGCGCATGGCCAATTCCTCTCAACTAATTCAGTTTACCTTGAACGTTAGAGATTTCCTTGAAGAAAGTTAATGTTTCAGTTTTTAGATTTTGGATACAAATATTGATCTCATCGAGTTTTTGTATTATCCGGCTATATTCGGTTCCATTAACTAGCTGATCGAGCTCATGATACTTTCTTGAAAGATCCATGGCTCCAAAGCTTGCGGAAAGTCCTTTTAGATTGTGAGCTAGCCTGGAAATAACCTGCCAGTTGCCCGTTTGGTAGGCAGTCAATAATTCATCGAATTTGCCGGGTAATGATAGAGAGAATTCCTCCAGCAGGGCTGCGTAATTTTCCTGATCGCCAGCAAATCGTTTGACAGCGCCCTGCACATCCAAAATTGGATATTCATTTATTTGATGATCTTGAGCCCCTGTTGTTTCTTCAGCGACTATTATTTTCGAGCCCATTCGTTCTTTAATAATTGCGTGAAGTTTTTTATTGTCGAATGGTTTTGAGATAATGTCATCCATTCCAGCCTGGAGGCAGTTGGAATATGCAGAATTGATTATTGCAGTTACGCCGATGATCGTAAGGTGTTTTTCTCCATTTTCCCATGCGCGAATTCGGCGAGTCGCCTCCAAACCATCCATCAGAGGCATTTGGATGTCCATCAGAACAAGGCCGAATTCTTGGGATCTAACCATTTGAACAGCGTCAAGCCCGTTGTCCACAAACTTAAGGGCATAGCCAGTATCCTTTAATATGAGTTCCAATAATTTTTGGCTTAGCAGATCATCCTCAACGATTAATATATTCAAAGGGCGAGCCACTGGCTGATAAATTCCACCTTGTTTTGGTGGATCTTCCACGTGTTTGGAAACTCCTTCGATATTACTGCGCATTATTTTATTTTACTGCATTAATGCCAATAAACTCAAAAATACATAATACCAAAATTCAGTTTTGAAAGATACTGGGATGGAAGGTAAAGCCAGCTTCTTCCAGATCACGGGAAAATGTGGGTCTCAACCCTGTCGGGTGGAATACGCCTGTAATTTTTTTCTTATCATTTATCCCGGTCGGGTGAAATTGGAATAGATCCGTCATGGTAACGACATCTCCTTCCATCCCGATCACTTCGGTAACCTGTGTCACGCGGCGTGACCCATCGGGAAAACGATTTAAATAAATAATCAAATTGAGCGCGGAGGATATTTGCCTGCGAATGGCAGAAACAGGCAGATCGAAACCCGCCATCAAAACCATGGTCTCGAGGCGTGAAATCGTATCACGCGCTGAATTGGAATGGACGGTGGTCATTGATCCATCATGGCCCGTGTTCATGGCTTGAAGCATATCCAATGCTTCACCGCCGCGGATTTCGCCCAGAATGATACGGTCCGGGCGCATTCGTAGCGAATTTCGAACAAGGTCTCGTACGGTAACCTTGCCCTCACCCTGAAAATCCGGAGCTTGTGCCTCGAGTGTGATCTTATGAAATTGAAGCAGTTTTAGCTCGGCAGAATCTTCGATGGTCACGATCCGTTCAGAATCCGGTATAGATGCGGCCAGAATATTTAGAAGGGTTGTTTTCCCAGCACCTGTATTTCCGGCAACGATAATGTTCAAGCGCGCTTTTACACAAATGGACAGGAATTCAGCGATTTGAGGCGATAGGGAGGATAGTTCGATCAACTGATTAAGCGACAACTTATCCTTTAAGAAACGGCGGATCGTGATACAAGGCGACATGGGAGATGCTGGCGGAATGACAGCGTTAACTCGCGAACCGTCTGGCAGGCGGGAGTCGATGGTAGGATGTCTGTGATTTACGAATTGTCCAAGTGGATTGATGATGTGGTTAATCGTAAATCGAATATGGTCATTGTTGTCGAATTTGGCGTCTGTCAGTATTAGTTCCCCATTTTTTTCGATATAAATTTGACCCGGCTCATTTACCATGATCTCATTTATCTCAGGATCGTTAAAGAATTGCTCGATCGGGCCGTAGCTCGCAATATAAGAATAAAGCTCATTTGTGAGGCTGTCTTCATCTGGTTTGGCTAGTTTTACTCCCAGTTCATTGATCGCATTCGTTATGATTTTTCTTAACAGGAACGGATACCTTTCTCCAACAGGCGGTTCAACCTCGAGTTTGTCATAGATGGCTCTTAAGAGTACAGCCTTATCTATTTCACCAAGTGATACAGTTGGCTGCGAAACCGGGAATTTTTTTGACATGATTCCTCCTGATATTTTATTAGGATTAAGTGACAATACGATAAAAGATTGTAATACAAAGCACAATCCACAAGAATTGTAAATTCATAACTTTCTTACCACCTGGAGTCTTAAATATTTTTCTTTTGATATCCATGCCAAGAGTGTAAAAAATTTGGTTTGGAAGGGAATTTGTTTCCCTAACGTAAGTATTGTGCAACAGGAACGAAAAATCGAAAAAGCGTAAAAAAGTAGAACTTTTACAAAATACGAACCTTGTCGGGTAAGCTTATGGCAACTTTCAATGGAGAAGAGCCATGAGC
>CAIWRB010000337.1 GCA_903914955.1 uncultured Chloroflexota bacterium
CACAGAGACGCGCGGCAGATACCCAAGTTCATTTTTCGCGGCGGAGATGTCGAGTGTGGTGCTGTTCGCCATCATACTCACAGAGATGCGCGTGAGCGGCGGTTCGGGTTGCCTGGGAATAAGTCTGTAAAAAAACTCAAGTACACTTGCGGCTGCATTTGCGGTTTGATATGAGATCTTCGCCCTGGGGGATGGCAGATCAAGTTCTTTGCAAATACGTTCGACCAATTCCCAAATTTTGACGGGCGCATCGTTCGAGATATTATATTTTTTTCCGAGTGTATTTGCAGGGGATTCGGCGCACAGGAGAAGCGCATCCACAACATTTTCGATGTAGGTCAGGTCAACAACATTTTCGCCATCGCCAAAAATTGGAAGCCTGCCAGAGCGCAGGCGCGGAATTAATCGCGGAAAGAGAACTGTGTCGCCTGGCCCAAAAATCGCGCGCGGACGGATCGCAATAGTTGCGAGTCCGCGCGCAAAGGCTTCGTCAAGTTCCTGCTCGGCAAGAATTTTTGTCGCCGCATAATTGCTGACAGGTTCAGGTAACTCGTCTGACTCTTTTACATTTACACGCGATTTATATCCAAAATACAGGCTGGGTGTGGAAACGTGCACGAGTCGTTTCACTTTATGCTGCTCGCATCCGCGAATGACATTGCGTGTGCCGATGACATTCGCCTGATAGAACGATTCAAAATTCCCCCACGGCGATGGAAGCGCGGCACAATGAAAAACAATATCCTGATCTTTGCAGATATCGCTCATGGCTTCTTTTTCTTTAAGGTCGATCTGGAGTACACGCATGCCTTCGTTTTCGATCTTACTCAACTTAGAAATATTGCGCCCCAACGCGGTGACAAACCAGCCCATACTATACAGTCGGCGGGTCAATGCGCCGCCGAGAAAACCTGTTGCGCCTGTAACTAGTGCTTTCACGCGAGTCTCTTTTCCGCGAGCAAAGTCAATTGCTCGCGGATGATCTTGGAGTTGTGCCGCACGTCGGCTGGAAATTTTTTCATAAACAGAAAATCCTTTATCCTTGAAGCCTGTGGATGCTGGCTGGCCAGGTCGATTAATTCATTCTTGATTTTATCTTTTTTTCCCCTGACACCTTTTTCAAGTTCGGCCCACAACACAGGCGCTTTATTCACGCCAACCAGCGCGGTTCGATAGATCAGAGGATGAGCATTAAAGATACCCTCGATCTGTTCCGTGAACATTACAGCATCGGTCGTGATCACGCGCTGTGATTTGCGCCCGCAATACCATAAGCGGCCAGCATCATCAAAATATCCCACATCTCCCATGCGATGAATCACATCTTCTCCACATTTGATTTTGGATAAGCGATTCGCCTCCTCCCTGTGGATGTAACTCCGCGTCGTGGCTGGACTTTGGACTGTGATCTCACCAACGACATTGGATTCCACTGTGAGTGAATCCTGCCATTCCGCGATCGGATCATCCGTGATTTTTATGATCCGCACATTTACATGTTCAACAGGCATTCCCAAACAAACGCCAGCACCCTGTTCAGACTTTTCCTTCACTGCGAATATCTCGCGGCTTTCAACCTTCGCAATGGGAAGAGTCTCTGTCGCGCCGTAGATGCCGAAGAGGTCTGTCTTCTCATCGAGTAGTTTTCTAAATTTTATCTGCAATGGAATTGTCGCAGGCGCACCCGCTGTGACGACACGCTTCAAACTCTGGAGCGCACCTGTTTCCTGTTGGGAATTTGCCAGAATATTTAGCAGCACAGGTGAAGCAAACATATGGCTGAC
>CAIWRB010000338.1 GCA_903914955.1 uncultured Chloroflexota bacterium
TTAATACGTTGAGTTTCCGCGCGACCATTTGTTCTTAATTTCAACGCTACCATAAGTAGCTGGCTTTCACTAACAGGTTCTGCGTAATATAGCCCTTCAGACAAACTATGTATCGCCAATCCGTGCTTTACCAAACGCTCCACTCCACAATCAGTGCTGCTCCATGCTGCCTCTATTTCCTTCGCAATGGAGTTGATATTTGTATAGCTTCCGGCTTGGAGGCAAAGTAAGGCTTCTCCAGCAACATTTCCTAGTTTTCCAAAAACATCCTTCCACGCATCTGTGTTTGTGATTTTTTGTTGTGTCCAATCGTTGACATTAGTATTGCAAGGGGTAGTATTACTGTCAAGGATTGGAGAAAGTACGACTTCTTTACCGAAGGCGTATACATTAGCGCCACTATTTGATTTATTACCGGGGACAGCTAGCCGGATAAGTTTGGCACCAATCAGGTCACGCATACATACGCTCGCAAACTGGTATTTACGGTTTGCCATTTCCGCCATCTCACGAACAGAAGCACGAAACACATCTCCCTCCATCGTAGATCGCACGATACACATCATAAAAAAAAGTTTCCTCATTCGGGCTTTGCGCTTGAATTTACCTTTCCAATCAAACGATTTCGCAAAAGCATATAGTTGTTGGGTCTTGGCCGTTGGATCCCCAAGATGACTGTCTTTTCTCGCCCTTGTTCGCGGCTTGGAATATGCATGTTTTAGAATGGCCAGTGCATTTCCTGCCGAATAAGCAGGTGTGCATCTCGCCGCAGCTATTAAAAGGTCATCCTCAATGTCATCCCTCTCCAACGCACATCCGGCCAGATCATACGCCAGCGCAGTCAAACGAATATTCCGTTCTCCATCATTCGCGCCTTGAGCTAATGCCTCACGGTTCCTCCTTGACAACACTGCATATTCGGCTGGCAGCCCGAACATCTCAAAAGGTTTTCTTTGGAATTGATCATCTTTTAATAATGTTAATCCAAGCCAGGAGGTCAACTCACCTACACTAACCGCAGGTAATGTTTGGTATGAATTAGGAAAACAATAACGGGGATCACTATCACCACGCCAGCTGTAAAATTCACCAGTAGGGTGAACTGATCCTGGAATGACTATATAATGAGAATTACCCCAAAGTTCAACATCATTGAATTTTGATTTTCCAGCAACAACATTCGCCGCTTCTCCTTCAAGGATCCGCAATAAATAACCACCTCGTCCATTATGTGAATTGAAGGTCCAATACGGTAAGCCTCGTGCATCGAGTTCTTTTCCCATTAGTTCATAAGCAGACTGTGTGTCACAGTCTATATCAACGAGATTACCCGATGTCTTCCCGCACATGACTGCGATATTTTTCCGTCCTTCGAAAAGACTTGCGAAATTACCTAACGATTGACCATGACGGCACTTATCAATGCCATCGCCGCACAAATGCAAGCTTGAGCTATACAATCGCTTTAATGAGGTTCCCGCGAAGGGTTGCTTACTGGCATAGGGAATTGGGAAGACATTAAAGCCCCGCCGCTTTAGGTCAATTGCGCTCTCCTGTAAATTTGTCAAAGGTGGAACGCCCAAGTCTTGCATTTCAAGCACTGCTTCGCTCCGCCCTATGCATTCCTGTGTACCAATAATATCTTGCCTTATCATTGTTAATGCCTCCAAATATCACCCCAGAAACACCCAACCTTTCTTTTTCTCCTTAATCCCCTCAAGTCTTATTGAATAAGCTTTACTTCAAGAGCATTTACTGCCTCCTTTGAAAAGATACGATATGATCGGGTCACAACTATATTTTAGCACACATGTTCTGGGACTACAAGCTCATTCATCACAACTTTCAAAAATGTCGGCTTGAAATCCCCTTAAAACCCGTAATATGTAAAATGTACCATTTAGTGGGAAATCCAACCCATTTTTTCAGATAATCCCCTTGGAAAGGCATAAATTCAGGTACCGGTGCTATAAGTCCATACATCCCCCATATAAATCAAAATGCCAGATCTTGCCCTTCCTTGAATTGGGACCAATCAGCTGCGTAATTACAAGCACTCATGGTATAATAGTTGCGAAACATATGTAACAATAATTTACCAATCCTTTGATAATCGGACAATATGGAGTAATTATGTTAGCAGAAAAGCTCTCTCAGAAGATGATGGAAAACGGGCTCAGCCCGCGTCAGGTAGGCCAAAAGGTTGGGGTATCACATACAACTATTCTTCGGGCCGCAAAAGGGGATGATGTTGATGTGCGAACGATCATTCAGCTCAGTAAATGGTTGGGTGTAAAGCCGGCAACCCTGTTGAACTCTATGGCCTCAACCGAGACTGGATTAGCGGATCAGATCGAAGTGCTGCTCAGTGGCAATCCCCTACTCGCGCAAGAGCTTGGATTGGCAATAGAAGCTGTTGCAAAAGGACAAATTGCTCCCGTTATCATCGCTGATATAGCCGCTTACGCGGCTTACAGGATAAAACTAGCCATCTCCCACCAATAACCCTGCCTCCCCTTACCTTTTTCCGAGAGGGGCAATATTCTTCGGAGGAAATGACCCGTGTCTCCGACATCGGAGACGAATATTTGTGTTCGCGCAACATTAATAAAGAGGAGACGTGCTAGGAGATGGTACTTCCCCATTCAATAATGCCCCGCTTGATCGCGTAAGTATTGGTGGCGAGGAGACTACTACTACTTTCTCCTCTCGGCCGGCGGTTCACAAAACTCCATTGTGGTCGATAGCCTGATCTGACGTCTTAATATTATTTATTTGACGATAAGCTGCTTCGCCACTCAAAGGATCTGGGAGAACTGGCATGACTTCTTTGTAGCGCTCCAGAAACTGGCTCCTGGCAA
>CAIWRB010000339.1 GCA_903914955.1 uncultured Chloroflexota bacterium
CCGATCCGCGAACAAAAGGCGACGTAAAAACAAGAACATCCCGATAAAAATGAAGTCAATCACAAAATTCCTGGGCGGTGTGCTGCTGTCCAGCAAATTACCAACCATAATCAGGACCAGGAGGCATATGACCAAATTGAGCGTGGCATTAAGCAATTTTACGCGGTAGGTTTTTTTTTCATCGCCTGCAAGAACGGGAGGTGCAAACCATTGTTTGATTATATTTATCATGGGCGCTTCTTTTCTTCAAGGGGATCTTGAATAATTTTAGCTCATAAGTTTCCTGTTTTAGAGTGGTTGATTTATTTTTTTGCTCATTATAGCAAGGTTTTTGTGAGGCACAGTTTGGATAAGTAACCCAAGTTGCTACCTTGGGATAAGGATAGACAAAAATCCATGAGATTCGGTACAGTTGGGGTATCCCAACCACCAACAGGAGAACCCCATGGATACCCAAATTATAGTAGTGCTTTGTTTATGCGCTGACATGCTAAAATCCTTGCATCACTACGAAGATCGCCAATGTCAAATGAGTGATGCAGAAGTGATGACCACAGCGATTATTGCCATGTTGTATTTCAAAGGCAACTTTCGCCTTGCCAGTCAGTATTTGTATGAACACCGCTACATTCCAAACATGGTGAGCAAAAGCCGTTTCAATCGCCGCTTACACCGGATTGCCGATTTGTTTCTGACTTTGTTTCTCCGTCTGGGTGAGACATGGAAGAAACTGAACGAAAAATCAGTCTATGTCATCGACAGTTACCCAATAGCGTTTTATGCGATAACTACCGCATAAAACGCTCAAAGATCTATCACGGAGAAGACTTTCGAGGCTATATCGCCAGTAAAAAACGTTATTTTTACGGTCTTCGCATTCACATTATGGTGACCGAGCACGGTGAACCCGTTGAGTTCTTTCTGGAACCGGGTGCCTTTAGCGACACCAGTGCGCTTGGATTGTACAACTTTGATGTTCCAGAGTACTCATTCATCACCGGCGATAAAGCCTATAACGATTACACGATTGAAGATGTTATGCGCGAGGCTGGCATTGAGCTTTTACCATTACGCAAAAAGAACTCGCTTCGTCCCTTACCTGCATTTATGACTTACTTCCAAGCCTCAATTCGCAAAATTGTTGAAGCCACTGGAAGTTTGATCGAACGTTTATTACCAAAATCAATCCATGCCGTCACGGCCAAAGGTTTTGAAATCAAAGTCGCTCTTTTTGTTCTCGCTTCCAGTATCAACTTCCTTTGGTAGGTAGCAACTTAGGTTAATTATGAAGATTTATGCTTCATCTATTTCGGAATAGTTGAAAAGCAACCCAGCTTTTTTGAAATAAAAAAGGGAGTCGGAGATGATTTCCTCCGACTCCCTTTTTACTTTTTACTTCTTCTTTCCAAACTTCTTCATCAAGACATCCTGCAATGTGGGCTGACCGATCTCCTGCAGCTCATATCTCACGCGCTGACTTGGCTTCGAGATCTTCATCACGCGCGAAAGATCAATCGGAGTGCCTATAATGACCAGATCCACGTCCGAGTTATTGATGGTTTCTTCGAGATCTTTGGTCTGCGCGTCACCGTATCCCATCGCGGGCAGGATGGGTCCGGTCTTTGGATACTTGACGTATGTCGCTGCGATCGAGCGTACCGCAAATTTTCGCGGATCAACGATCTCTTTCGCTCCGAATCGTCTGGCGGCGATATATCCAGCACCATAGGCCATCTCACCGTGCGTCAGAGTCGGGCCGTCTTCCACAACCAAAACACGTTTGCCCTGAATGGCATCGGGGTCATCCACAAAGAGTGGGGAAGCCGCTTCGATTTGAACAGCATTCGGATTCAGTTTACGAAGTGACTCGCGAAGTTTGATGACATTCTCCGCATCCGCCGTATCCACTTTGTTGATCACGAATACATCCGCCATGCGCACATTTGTTTCACCGGGATAATAAGTTGATTCATGCCCGGCGCGGTGCGGGTCAGCCACCACAATTTGCAGGTCAGGCACATAGAACGGGAAATCGTTATTGCCGCCGTCCCACAAAATAATATCCGCCTCGGCTTCGGCCTTGCGAATGATCTTTTCATAATCCACGCCCGCGTAAATGATCACGCCGTTATCGATGTGCGGTTCGTATTCCTCACGCTCCTCGATCGTGCAATCGTATTCATCGAGATCATCATAATTTGCGTAGCGTTGGACTTCCTGCGCGATGAGGTTTCCATAAGGCATCGGATGACGGATGGCCGCGACTTTGTATCCCATTTCCTGAAGGATCAATGATACGCGTCTCGTGGTCTGACTTTTGCCTGATCCCGTACGAACGGCACTGATCGACACGACAGGTTTGGTTGATTTCACCTGTGTATAGTGAGTGCCCATCATACGGAAATCTGCGCCTGCGGCGTTGACCATGCTGGCTTTGTGCATCACATATTCGTGTGGCACATCGCTGTATGAAAAGACAACCTGTTCCGCGCCATGCTTTTTGATGAGGTCGAGTAATTCCTCCTCGGCATGGATCGGTATCCCTTTCGGGTATAGATCGCCCGCGAGTTCCCTGGGATACACGCGGCCTTCGATGTCAGGGATCTGGGTTGCCGTGAACGCCACGACTTCATAATCCTTGTTTCCGCGGAAGAACGTGTTGAAGTTATGGAAGTCACGTCCGGCCGCACCCATGATGATTGTTTTGATAGGCATGATTATTCTCCTATTTCTAAGCCAAGCTGAGGACAGTGTCCGAGAGACTCCGCTTTGGTTTTGAGTCTCATCGTTTTTACCCAGCCCGACATAATACATAATGATTATAAAGAAAACAAGCTAAGCGCGCATAGGGAACGTTTAGCTTGTTAATTACATGACCTCTGGCGCTTGAATAGCCAGCAAACGGAGGGCATTCTCGATCGTCTGCTTGGCCGCCAGAACCAATTGCAAACGAGCATTCCGTATTTTTTCATCCTCGGTCTGTATCACATTCACGGCATGATAGAACGAGTGAAATGTATTCGCCAGATCGTAGGCATATGCCGCCATCACCAGCGGACGATATTCATTGGCCGCCTGCTCCACCGTCTGCGGGAAGCGCGAAATAAGCTCTATTAATTCGATCTCATGCTTGGAAAGTTCGTAGTCGAAAGCGATGTTCTGAGCCTGTCGAAGATTCGAAGGTTCAAGGTCTGACTTTTGACCTTCGACTTTTGACTTTTTCAATATTGAGTTCGCCCGCACATACGCATTCTGAATGTACGGTCCCGTTCTGCCGTCAAAGGACAATGCCTCATTGATATCAAAGATAATATCTTTGTTGTTATCCACTGAAAGCATGGAATAAACCAGTGCACCCATGCCGATTTGATAAGCGATTTTCTCCCGTTCATTTACAGGGATGTCGCCGCTCTTTTCAGATTCGACGGCCAGTACACGCTTCACAGCTTCATCGGCTACATCCTTGAACAGCACCACTCGTCCGCGCCGCGCAGACATGGCGCCCTCGGGAAGATTCACAACTCCATAACCGAGATGGTAGCATTTCTCTGATTGTGGGAATCCCCATAGTTTGAGAATGGCAAACGCTTGTTGCAGATGAAGCGCCTGACGTAAATCAACCACATAAATAGAGCGGTCTACATGATATTGCTCGAACTTGATCCTTGCCAGTGCCAGGTCCTTTGTTAAATAAAGAGTTGTGCCATCTTTTCGCAGAATAACATTTGTGCGATATTTTTCTTTGGTGAGTCCAAGCTTCTCGTCTATCTTCACGATGACCGCGCCGCCCTGTGGACGTTCGTCTGTGGCTATATCTCTTGCGATCAATTCATCCACAATAACTTTGGAGGGTTCATCCACTTCGCTTTCGAAGAACCACACATCCATTTTGACATCGAGCATTTTCAAAACTTCGCGAAGTTCTTCCAAACTCCACTCGCGGGTTTCGCGCCATAACTCGCGCACGTAGGTATCGCCTGTATCCCATTTTTGATACATCTCGCGCCGCTCGGCATCATAAGCTTCGCGTTGGGCGGATTGTTCAGGTGTTTCGTTTTCCTGTTTTTCAAGCATGGCTGTGGCTTCGACATAAAGTTTTGCCAGCCATTGACCGCGCTCATGCACGCCTTCAGGTTCTTGTCCTTTGTATAACTTATCGTAGATCCACATGACGGTGATGACGCCCAGCCCCAGGTCACCGGGGTACGAGGCGCGGATCGTTTCGTAGCCGGCAAATTCAACCAGCCGCGCAAGCACTTCGCCTAAGATCGTATTGCGCGCGTGCCCAATGTGAAATGAGTGATGCGTATTGGGCTGGGCATATTCGACCATGACCCGTTCATTTTTTTTCGCACCCCGCCCAAAGTTAGATCCAGATGCGAGCACTTCATCCACAACTCGACTCGCGTATGCAGAAGTCGGGAAATATAAATTGAGATAGCCTTTGACCGCATCAATACGGCTGATCCCATCCATGCTTCCGATCTGCGCCTTGACCTGTTCGGCCATCTCCTGCGCTCTTTGCGGGACGGGTTTTCCACCTTTGCCGGCGCGCGCTTCATTTGCGGCAGTCTGAAAGAAGGAAGTGGCGAATCCCCATTCGCCAGAAAAGGGAATGGGCTGCCATTTAAGCTCGGCCAGCGGAATATCATTCGTGATGCAGAACTCTTTTATTTTTTCTTCGATGATTTGCTGTTCTTGTGTAAACATAGTTTTGATTATAGCCGAGGGTTGATTGGATGGGAAATAAAAGCGGGAGCGCCATTGATCGGCGCTCCCGCTAAATATCATGCATACAAGATCACTTAATTATTTCTTAGCCGCAGTTTTCTTCTTCTTGGGGGCGGCTTCTTCAACAACAGGGGGGGCGGCAATAAAGGCGGCGAGGCGCTTCATCAAACGTCCTTTGCGGCGGGATGCGTTATTTACGTGGATCACGCCCTTTTGAGCGGCTCTATCCAAAGAGCTGATCGCTTTCAGGACAGCTTCTTTAGTGTTGGGTTCATTTTCTGCCAAAGCTCCGCGAGCGATGGTGATGGCAGTACGGGCTGCACCACGAAAGTTGCGATTATGAATGCGACGCTTTTCATTCTGACGATTGCGTTTGATTTGTGACTTAATGTTAGCCAAGGTCTTCCTCCAAAAATATCTTACTTTTCTTTACGACAGCGCATTATTTTACATGAGGGTAGGGGATTTGTCCAGTAAATTACCCTGCCATTCCAAAAGGTGATACAGAAACCCGTCCCGTGTTTATTTTCGGAACGGGTTTCCTAAAAGCAGGTTTAGTTTACCGGTGTAATGGAAGCGGTGGGCTGGTCTGTGCCTGCGCCTGGAGTATTTGGTGTGCTGGTGGGTGGACGAGTAGCTGTGGGGGTTACAATATTAACGGGAATAACGAGCAATTGCCCAACTTGAATGGCGTTTGCATCTGCGATATTGTTCGCTTTGATGATCTCTTCTTCGGTGCTGTTGAATGATGAGGCGATACCTGCCAGAGTGTCACCGCTTCGCACATTATAGGAAATCTTTGTGCCGCGCGGCAGATCCGCTGGGATCGGGGTTGATGTCGGCAGGGGAGATCCAGGAGCGGGGAGCAGTAACACTTGTCCGGGAATGATATTTTGTGTGGCCGGGTCTACACCGATTGGAAATCCCTGTGCATCTGTTCCACTGAATGGGTTAAGCAGAAATATCCATGCGACACCGTCATCGCCAAGGTTGTATTTCTTGACGATCAGCTCAAGATAATCACCTTGTTGGACAGTATAAGTGAAAGATGTGGAAAAAGTAGGTGTAGGTGTAATCGTGAAGGTCTGGGTGGCGGGCGGTGTCTCAGTTGGCGTGGTTGTGTTGGTTGAAGTGAAGGTGAGTGTCGGGGTGGGAGTTTCAGTGGCAAAAAATCTATTAATTGGCTTGTCAGGTCCGGCCAGCCAGGCGATTATTAATCCCACACCGATCAGGATAAGCAAACCAGCCATAATGATTATGAAATTTGGCCTGCCGGACTTCCTCCGTTTGCGGTATGAGTTGATCACACTGGCAGAAGATGATGAAATTGGCGGTCTATTGTTCATGGACTGATTCCTTATTATTAATAAAGCGATTTTTAGAGGCGTTTTCAATATCGTATCGCATTTTGAGTACTGGAAATAATTCTACCTGAAAATTCGGGCTTGTGCGTGAGCGCTTTCTTTGCCAAAAGCGAAGGTCGAAAGCCAATCGCCTTCGACCTTCGCTTTTTCTACTTTATATGCGCCTTCAAATATTTGCCTGTATAAGATTCTTTCACCTTCATTACCTGTTCGGGTGTGCCTTCGGCGAGCAATTTTCCACCGCCATCTCCGCCTTCGGGACCAAGATCGATCAGCCAGTCCGCGATCTTGATGATATCGAGATTGTGTTCGATGATCACCACCGAATTCCCGGTATCCACCAGCCTTTGCAATACTTCGATCAGTTTGTGGACATCTGCGGCATGAAGCCCGACGGACGGTTCATCTAAAACATAAAGGGTTCTTCCTGTTGCCCGGCGCGATAATTCCTTCGATAGTTTCACGCGCTGTGCTTCACCGCCTGAAAGCGTGGTGGCAGGCTGACCGACGCGCACATATCCCAAACCTACTTCCTGCAATAATTTCAACTTGTTCTGCATCGGTGGATAATTTACGAACTCAGTCAGCGCGTGGTCAACGGTCATATCAAGAATATCTGAAATGCTGTATTGATCGTGGAACATCACTTGCAGTGTCTCACGGTTAAATCGTTTGCCATGACATATATCACAGGGCACATACACATCGGGCAAAAATTGCATTTCGATGCGCAGTTCGCCTTGTCCCTGACAAGCCTCACAGCGCCCACCGTGTACGTTAAAAGAGAATCGCCCTGGCTTATACCCGCGCACTTTGCTTTCGGGTAATTCTGCAAATAGTTTTCTGATTTCATCGAACAGCCCGGTATACGTTCCAGGGTTGGAGCGCGGCGTGCGTCCGATCGGCGACTGGTCAATGTTGATGATCTTATCAAGATGCTCAATGCCCTCGATCTTTTCATGCGCCCCCGCAGACGTCCGCGCGAACATCAATTTTGCGGCCAGCGCGTTATACAAAATATCGCTCATCAACGTGGACTTGCCCGACCCTGAAACACCTGTGATACAAACCATTTTTCCCAATGGGATCGAGACATCGATGCCCTTCAAGTTATTGGCAGTCGCGTTGATGATTTTCAGCGCCTTGCCATTTCCTTCGCGCCGCTTCTTCGGGATTTCGATCTGCTTGCGCCCCGAGAGATAGGCTCCTGTTAGTGACTTTGGGTGCGCCAATATCTGTTTTGGCGTTCCTTCTGCGATCACCTCTCCACCATGTTCGCCAGCGGCTGGACCAAGGTCAATGATCCAATCTGCTTCGCGGATAGTTTCATCGTCATGTTCGACGACCAAAACGGTGTTGCCCAGATCGCGCAAGCCTTTGAGTGTTTCCAATAATCTCGCGTTATCTCGTGGGTGTAATCCGATGGACGGTTCATCCAAAACATATAACACGCCCACCAGCCGCGAGCCGACTTGCGTCGCGAGCCGAATCCGTTGCGCCTCTCCGCCTGATAATGTGGTGGCCGAGCGATTCAACGTCAAATAATTCAAGCCGACATTGACCAGGAAATTAAGCCGCTCGTGAATTTCTTTAATGACTCTTTCAGCAATTGCCTTCTGTTTTGATGTCAGTGGAGAATTCTTGCCTGATATTTTCTTCACCCACTCCAAAGTTGTTGATACAGGCCAGGAATTCGCTTCGACAATATTGACATTGTCCACAGTCACAGCCAGCGCTGCGGGATTTAATCTCTTTCCGCCGCAGCTTGGGCATGGGCGGTCAGACATGAATTCGCTTATCTTCTCGCGGATGTATTCTGAATTGGTTTCACGGTAACGTCGTTCCAGATTTGTGATCACGCCTTCGAATGCGCGCGTGAATTTGAATTCGTTGCCGTTGGCGTTCTGATAGGTCATCTGAATTTGTTTATCGCCCGTGCCGTAGAGAACAATTTTTATTTGATCTTTGGGCAGGTCCTTGACTGGTTTATCCAGGTCGATTTTGTAGGCCTTGGCAGCGTTGATCAGACTCTGCCAGTAATATCCGCCTTCCACTTTGGGGCCGCTCCATTCCATGCTGACGATGGCCCCGTCATTAAAGGACAGGCTGTCGTCCGGGATCATGCGGTCCGGGTCAATTTCCAGTTTCGAGCCAAGTCCCTGACAATCCTGACAAGCTCCCTGGGGCGTGTTGAATGAGAAGGTGCGCGGTTCAATTTCATTTATGCTGACCCCATGTTCGGGGCAGGCGAGATGTTCGGAGAATTGTATATCTTCTTTTTTATCGATCAGGTTGATAGTTAAATATCCTTCGCCAAACTTGAGCGCTGTTTCAATGGAATCAGTTAAGCGGGTTAGCGCGGCTTTTTTTTCTTCCTTGTCGCCTTCATGCGTAATGACGAGGCGATCTACAACTGCTTCGATGGTGTGCTGTTTGTAGCGGTCAAGTTCGATCTCTTCATCTAATGAGTAGACAGTTCCATCCACGCGGACGCGGGCGAAACCAGCTTTGCGGATTTCCTCGAAGACGGCTGTATAAGTCCCTTTGCGCGCGCGTACCAGCGGAGCGAGGAGCAAAGTGCGCGTGCCTTCGGGAAGTTTATCCACGTTATCGACGATCTCTTGCGCCGATTGCTTGACCACTTCACGTCCACATACGGGACAGTGTGGAATCCCAGCGCGTGCGAAAAGCAAACGCATATAATCGTAAATTTCAGTGACGGTTCCCACGGTTGAGCGTGGATTGTGACTGGTTGATTTTTGGTCGATGGAAACAGCGGGGGAGAGGCCGTCAATGTAATCTACATCGGGTTTGTCCATTTGACCGATGAACTGCCGCGCATATGCTGAGAGCGACTCTACATATCGTCTCTGGCCTTCAGCGAAGATGGTGTCAAATGCAAGTGACGATTTACCCGATCCCGATAAGCCTGTGATCACCACAAATTTATCGCGTGGAATTTCAACCGTAATATTTTTTAAGTTGTGAACGCGTGCGCCGACGACGCGAATGACATTAGCTGACATACATAGTTCTCCTTGGGATGCCTGATTGTAGCACAAATGTTTTATATATTTTGCCCTGCATTGCTTTAGGCAAACGTCGGATTTTTTTCATCCAACGTTATTCATCCTTCATCCTTTGATTCGCGTTATACTCAGTGCAACTTCTCAAATCCGGCGGGGTTATATTTTTAAACCCGCCGGTAAGGTTTTAACGTGCCGGAATTGGAATTCAACGAAGAAGAGATTTTATCACTCGCTTCACTAGGTGACCGCGATGCTTTTGGTCAACTTTATGAGCGTTATGTCGAGCGCATCTTCAACTATGTATATTACCGAACAGGCAATACACACGATGCTGAAGACCTCACGGCTCGTGTGTTTCAGCGGGCGATGAATCATATTCAAAAATATACAGATCGCGGTGTGCCATTTTCTGCATGGTTATATCGGATCGCTCATAATCTTGTTGCGAACTGGCACCGAGACCGCAGTCGCAAGCAGGAAATTCCGTTGGATGACCTGCCCATCCTTCCGACCAAGGGCGATCACCCGGAGAAGAATTTAGTCCGTTCACAGGATCAGGATGCTTTGTTGAGAATGATCCGCAAACTGCCTGGGGAACGGCAAAATTTGTTGATCTTGAAGTTTGTTGAGGATATGTCTAACGCGGAGATTGGCGCCATCATGGGAAGAAGCGAAGGCGCAGTAAAGAGTCTTTACCATCGTACGCTTCTGGCATTGCGAGATCAGCTGGAAGATCAAAATCTTTTTCTTGAAGGAGAATAAAACATGATGCGAATTGTGACTGATGGCGCCGCTGATATCCCAGTCGAATGGCAAAAAGAATTTGATGTTCAAGTGATTCCCATTAATATACATTTTGGTGAAAAAACCTATATTCAAAATGTTGATCTGGATTTTGATGGGTTTTATAAACTTGTTTCTGATAAAACCAATGCGTTCCCCAAGACATCCCAGCCCTCTCCGCATCAGTTCGTGGAGTTTTACAAGAAAAACTATCAACCAGACGATACCATTCTTTCGATCCATATCACCAGCAAACTCTCCGGCACTTACGCTTCTGCGGTGGCGGCGGCAGAGGAATTGAAAGGTGTGTATAACGTTGTCACCTTTGATTCTCTCGGCGGTTCGATGGGCACCGGTATTATGTGCCGTACTGCGCGTCAAATGGAACGCGCCGGAAAAAGCGTGGATGAAATTGTGACGCATCTTGAATCGATCCGCAGCAAAATCTTTATCATCCTCACACTCGATACTTTAGAGTACGCTCGCCGAAGCGGACGGGTGGGCGCTCTCTCTGCCTCTCTCGCCTCCGTACTGAATCTTAAGCCGATCGCTTTATTGAAAGATGGGTTGGTGGAAACAGTGGACAAAGTCCGCACACGCAAAGCCGCTCTTACGCGCGTGATTGCGCTCGGCCAGGAATTGGTTGGCGATAAACCCGTGCATCTGGGCGTCGTACATGCCCGTGATATTGAGTCCGGCAAATCCTTGATGGAAGAAGCTAAAAAACATTTCAATATTAAAAGTGTAGAGATGACCGACCTCTCCATTTCCCTCGCGATCAACTTTGGACCTGGAACAGTTGGTTTGGTTTTATACCCCGCAGAATAGGCAAGAATGACGAAACGTAAGCAGACGGTCACCCCTGAAGAAAAATTGGAAGCTCTTGAATCGCATCTGGCTGTAACTTTGAAGCCGGTCACGCCTTCGAAAGAGATTGTTCAGCGCTTGAGAGAGCGCATCCACATGCCGGCGCGGGATGAAATAATAATGCGCCTGAGCGATTGGCGCAGATTGTTCCTTGTCTTTGGCGGAGTGCTTTCGGGGATGATGTTATTGATCACGATCGCGCGCGCGTTTTATTATCTGGTTGGGCGTAGAGATCCGATGTAAAGAAGAAAGACCCGAAAGGTTTTCAAAACCTTTCGGGTCTTTTTGATTTAAGACGAAGTCGTCAGCCAGTTACACAAAATCCGCGATTCGGCGATCAGGTCTGCGTCCATGGGGAGGGTGAATTCTTCAGTGACTCGGACTGTCAAATGGTCAGCGATCAACTTTAGGTTGGCTGGGATGAGCTCATCTTCCTTAAGTAGATTCAGCAGATCGTAGGCACTCATGCTTGGGACTTTTGTCCCATTGCGGGTCAGGTAATCCCGTATCGCAATGCCCGCTGCGCGCCGCGCACAAACGCGCGCTTGCCCCTCGTTTTTATTGATGCGGGCTTGCTGGGCTTTTTCAAATTCTTGTTGGAGGGAATATTTTATATCCATATTCAATGTATTATAATCATTTAAGATTATAGATGAGGTATATATGAAAACTCGATCAAACCGAATTGTTGTGGCAATATTGATATTGTGTATGGCTGTTTTGGCTTGTGCAACATTTAATCCAACTTCTACAACTCCGCCGCAAACTACGGCTCCCATAACTTCAGCTCCTGTAGTTGATAATGGCGGCGGCCCGAAAACAATCACCGGTACTTTGACTTATACCAACACCTTCTTTACTGACGGGGTTGCAGAGCCGGTGATCATTCTTGAAGATCAAGGCGGATTTGTAACCCGCGATCGCAAATTCCTGATCCCTGTTGAGTCGCAGGTGATCGGTGAGATCACTTCGGATTTTTACACCTCGCCTTTCACATATAGCCTGTCGCTGCCCTCCAAACCGAACGGCACATTGCATGACGTGGATCATGATGGTATTGATGAAACCGGCGTGATGATCTTTGCGGTGGCGTATTGGACCAACACCTGGGGAGATCCCTATCTGGAGCGCCGCGATCAGTTTGGCGGCGGTTGGTCGGGCGCATATGCTTCAACAAAGGTCAGCGATGACCCCAATTCCTATCTTGAAGTATTTGGCGGTAAATATCTGGTGTATGCGCCGGATGGCCAGCAGCAATTTCCATCGGGATTTGGTGCTGATAAAAAGTTATTCACAGACGATGACCCGATCATGGATTTACCTGCGGGTTGGTCAATGATCAATATGGATCAGGCTCCGTTTTTAATTGATCGCTCAGAAAATCCTACCATCGAACTCATTGAACCGGAAGGTGCCGCGCTGGTGGATTTCTCAGGGCTTTCCTACAGCAAAGCTTTTGATGGCATGGCTGAAAAATTCAAGAACGAATATGCTTTCACTGACTTTAAGAAAATTGATTGGGATGCCAAAGCCGCAGAGTTCCGTCCGCGCTTTGTTGAGGCTGAAAAGAACAATGATAAACATGCATACGCGCTTGCATTGCGAGATTATCTCTGGTCGATCCCTGATACACATGTTGGGTCGGATGTATTATCTATTCTCGGGGAAGATTTTCAGACGGCCGTTGCGGGCGGGCTTGGTTTTGCTGTAAGCGAAACCGATGACGGTAAGATCGTTGCAACTTTTATTACTCAGAAGGGCCCTGCGGAAGTAGCCGGTATGGTTTGGGGAGCAGAAATCATCTCGATGGATGGTGTTCCAACCGCTACTGTGGTTGACAAAGCTGTCCCGTGGTCACCTTCTTCGTTCAGTAACCCGGTAATCAAGCGTTTGAAGCAATTACGTTATGTGACCCGTTTTAAAATGGATAAAGGTCAGGTTGAAGTCAAGTTCAAGAATATCGGTGGCAAGGAGCAAACTGTTGCTTTGGATGTTGTCAATGAGGTTGACAGCTTTAATATCCCATCCAGCCGCTCAGGCACATCTCAAACTGCCTTGCCTGTTGAATTTGAAGTTTTGCCTAATGGTTATGGTTACATCAAGATCTCAAGTTTTTTTGATAACGATGTTCTTTCAATTCAAGTCTGGGAACGCGCCATCAAATATTTCAATGATAACCAAGTCCCGGGTGTGATCCTCGACCTGCGTAATAACGGTGGCGGCAGTGGCTGGCTGGCAGATCAAATGGCGGCATACTTCTTCGATAAAGAAACCGTTGTTGGCAATAGCTCTCAGTTTAGTAAAGCCACTGGCGAGTTTTACATGGATCCAGGTGGTGAGGCAATTATGATTCCACCGCGGACCGAGCTTCAATACAGCGGACCGGTTGTTGTAATGGTGGGCCCCAATTGCGCTAGCGCCTGTGAATTCTTCTCCTATAATATGACGATCAATGATCGTGCCGCAATTGTCGGACAGTATCCAAGCGAAGGCGCAGGCGGCAGCGTTGAAGATTTCATGATGCCTGAGAATATTACCGTTCAGATAACCATTGGCCGTGCGGTGGATGCGAATGGAAATATTCACATTGAAGGCAAGGGTGTTGTCCCAAATGTTCACGTTCCTGTAACTTTGGATACGCTTAAGAAAGGAGATAATGGTGAGGATGTAGTGTTGGACGCTGCGGAGAAAGAAATCAGCAAGCGTTAAGAACTCTGTTGGTCTTTTAAAAATTGATAGGGTATTCCACCCATTCCATGTTTGCTTAATTTTGCTATGTATATGAAGCTGTAAAATATTACGAAAATTTGTGGATAAAAATAAGACGGCCGCTCAGCGCCTGTCTTATTTTTTTACTCCACAAATCGATACTTGAACAAAGTCCACACCGCTTCAAAGGCGTCATGAAACTTTATTTTTTTGCCCTCTGTGTAATCACGCGGGTTAAAAGTAATAGGCACTTCAAAAATGCGGTAATGGCGTTTAAGTATTTTGGCTGTAAACTCAGGTTCAAAGTCAAAGCTGTTGGCGCGCAGGACCATTCCGTTTAGTATCTCACGCCGAAATACCTTGTACCCCGTTTCCATATCCGTGAGGATCGTGTTGTAAAGAATGTTGGTCATGAAGGTCAGCATTTTATTGGCGACAAGATGCCAGAACATGGTGACACGGTGCGCACGTCCCAGAAAACGAGAGCCATACACTACATCCGCCAGACCTTCTTCGATCGGTTGGAGCAGAATGGGGTAATCACGTGGATCGTATTCAAGATCAGCATCTTGAATGAGGAATATATCGCCGAGTGCCGCTGCCATTCCAGTACGTACCGCCGCACCTTTGCCCTTATTATGTACGTGTAGGATGACTCGCACGCCATTTCTGCCATCCAGTGTCGCGAGGACATCGCGCGTACCGTCTTTCGAACCGTCATCCACCACTACGATCTCATGCACAAGGTTGGTGTCTTGCACACGTTTTAAGATGACTTGAATGCTTTCAACTTCATTATATACAGGGATAATCACTGATAGTTTCATAGAGCGGGATTATAAACGAAAAGATGTATAATTAGATTATTATAAAAAATCCCACTCTGCTTGAATGGTGACTTAAATGATAAGACAATCAGGACAACTTTCCTCGCCGGTTGGCGGATATTCACCGTCACAGATCAATAGCCTTGAAGATACAGGTCTTTCGCCGCTTTGGCTTCAAGATCTGGTTCTTAAAGTCTTATATTTTCGCGGTTATTTGACCGGCTTAAAGATCTCTGAAGAGATTACTCTGCCTCTTGCAGGAGTGACAGACCAGCTCCTAACCACATTGAAGCAGGAAAAATTCATCGAAGTGAAATCCACCCAGGGTGGTTTGGGCGAAGGCTCCTACACCTATGGAATAACGAGTGCAGGTGTACTTCGAGCGCGTGAAGCGATGGAACGCAGTCAATACGCTGGCCCGGCCCCAGTTCCATTTGAAGTTTACAACGAAGCAATCCGCCGTCAAAAGAGCGGACGCCTGACCGTGACCTCGCGTACCATGCGCCAGATCCTTTCTCAATTGGTTATTTCTGAATCGACATTTCAAAGACTTGGCCCCGCGCTAAACTCAGGCGCATCCATTTTTATGTATGGGCCTCCCGGTAACGGCAAAACCAGCATCGCACGCGCATTTGGAAACCTGGTGCTAAGCCAGAACATGTATATTCCCTATGCGCTGTATTTGGACGGACAGGTCATCAAAGTGTATGACGCGGTTAGCCACAGCCTTGCTCCAGAAAATGAACCGGTAGGAACAAGCAGCACCGGTACCGGTAACTTGCGAACCAATCCCCGCCGTGACCCGCGCTGGATAAAGATCCGCAGACCTTTCATCGTCGTCGGTGGGGAGTTGACACTCGAAGGGCTTGATCTCGTCTTTGACGATACTACTAAGTTCTATGAAGCTCCATTTCAAGTCAAAGCGAATGGCGGCATTTTATTGATCGACGATTTTGGCCGTCAGCAAGTACGCCCGCGTGACCTGCTCAACCGCTGGATCGTTCCACTTGAGAATCGCGTCGATTATTTGCGCCTGCACACCGGCCGTAAAGTGGAAGTCCCTTTCGATGTCTTGATCGTTTTCTCCACCAACCTACCTCCGAAAGATCTTGTAGACGAAGCCTTCCTGCGACGTCTGCGCCACAAGATCGAGATTGGCGATCCCACTTTTGAAGAGTATCGCGAGATATTCAAACGTGTCGCTCAGGACAAACGAGTGGAATATAACGATCAGGGCCTCGCCTATCTTTTACAGGAGTGGTACCTCAAACGCAATCGTAAACTTCGCGCCTCGCATCCGCGCGACCTGTGCGATCAGATCATTGATATTTCATCCTATCTTTCTGTTGCGCCGACCATGTCACGTGAAATGATCGATCACGCCTGCAAAGCCTACTTTGTAGATATTTAAACGTTCACTACCAACCCTCGATGTTTGAACATTTTCCCACCCCCATCATTCTCGCCCATCGCGGTGACTTCAGTCATGCGCCGGAGAATACACTTCCGTCATTTCACCAGGCCCTGCAAAAAGGCGCGGACGGTGTCGAGCTTGATGCAAAATTAACATCAGACGGTCACGTGATCGTTATCCATGACCCCACTGTAGACCGCACCACAGATGGCAAAGGTCGTGTCGCAACAATTCCTCTTGAAACGATTCGCAAGTTTGACGCGGGTTCGTGGTTCGACGAGAAATTTCGCGGAACCCAGGTTCCCTTACTTGAAGAAGTCTTTGAAGCGGTCGGCAGGGACAAATTGATCAACATCGAATTAACGAATTACTCCACGCCTCGTGATGGGTTGACTGTAAAAGTATGTGAGTTGATAAAGAAACATAACAACCAGAAGCAGATCATTTTTTCATCCTTCTTTTCTTCCAACCTAAAAATTGCCTCGCAAGCCCTGCCCGAAGTTCCACGCGGATTGCTTGCGTTACCAGGCATGATCGGAATTTGGGCACGCTCCTTTGGATTCATGTTCGGCGATTATCAGGCATTGCATCCGCATATTTCCAACGCGAGCAAGGAACAGGTGCAGCGCGCGCACCGCCTCAACCGTCGGGTGCATGTTTGGACGGCGAATACTCCTGAGGAAATTAATCAACTCAAAGACTGGGGTGTGGATGGTATCTTTACGGATGATCCACAAACCGCAGTGCGAGTACTCGGGAGGGCAGGGTGAAAGCGAATTCATCTGAATGCCTGAATCAGAATGGAGCAGGGTTCGATCTGAATATCCACGTGGCGCCGTTCCTTGAGCGGCGTCCGTTTTATCCTGCTAGAAAAGTTGTGTTATAAGGGGATGCAATGCGATTGATCCGAGTTTTTCTTTTAGTCATCTTTCTTGCGATTCTTATCCCGGTTCCGGCGCGGGCACAATCAACTAGCGTTGATCCAATTTTGAATTCCATGACCCCCGAAGAGCGGGTAGGTCAGTTGTTCCTTGTTACTTTTACCGGCACAGATGTCAGCTTAAACTCCCAGATCTACGAACTGATCATTCGTCATCACGTCGGCGGCGTGGTTTTGCTTAAGCAAAATGATAATTTTGCCTCTGCACCTGAGACTGTACTTCAAGCTCACACGCTGATTGCAGGCCTTCAACAATTGGAGTGGGATAATTCTATTAACCCTGTGGCCGTGGATCTTGCAACAGGGAACGCAGTCCCTTCAGCGTACGTGCCGCTTTTGGTTGGCATCTCGCAGGAGGGGGATGGACATCCCACAGACCAAATTTTGAGCGGGCTGACGCCTCTGCCAAGTGAAATGGCCATTGGTGCAACCTGGAATAAAGAGCTTTCCCAAAAAGTTGGCGAAGTTCGTGGACGCGAGCTCGCGGCGCTAGGCGTTAATTTATTTTTTGGTCCGTCCCTTGATGTATTGGAAGTGCCGGCTGTTTCAGGCGGTGACTTGGGAACGCGTGTTTTTGGCGGTGATCCATATTGGGTGGGTGAGATGGGCGGCGCGTATGTTAATGGTTTGCATGCTGGGAGTGAAAATAAATTACTTGTGGTTGCCAAACATTTCCCCGGCGTGGGCGGGTCAGACCGTTTGCCCGAAGATGAAGTCTCAACAGTTCGCAAATCCATTGACCAGCTTAAGCAGATCGAACTCGCTCCATTTTTTGCCGTCTCAGGCAATGCGCTTTCGCCCGAATCGACTGTGGACGGTTTGCTGGTTTCACATATCCGTTATCAGGGATTTCAGGGAAATATTCGTGCCACGACCCGTCCGATCAGTTTTGATCCGCAGGCTTTAAAACAAATTCTGGCATTGCCCGAATTCTCAACCTGGTATTCCAATGGCGGTCTGGTCATCAGCGATGATCTTGGCACGCGTGCGGTCAGTGATTTCTATACTTCCGGCGGCGGACAATTCATTGCGCGCACCGCAGCGCGGGATGCCTTTCTCGCGGGCAATGATATGTTGTATCTTGGCAATATCAACTCCAGTGATTCGACGGATAGCTACTCCAGCACGATCAGCATTATTGATTTTTTCGCGCAGAAATATCGGGAAGACCCAGCCTTTGCCCAGCGTGTTGATTCATCTGTAGCGCGGATTCTCGCCGTGAAATTCAGATTATATGGAAAGTTTGATATTTCAAAGGTAGCTGCCCCAGTCGGTCGGTTGGCAGAACTTGGCTCTGGAACTGATGTCACCTTCGAGGTAGCGCGTAATTCTGCAACCCTCATCAGCCCGGATCTGCAAGACCTGGCTTCTGTTCTGCCATTGCCGCCCAAAGCAAACGAGCGCCTCGTTTTTATCACTGACACCTCCAGCGTCCAACAATGCTCGGAATGTGCTGAACAGCCAGTGCTTGCAAATAATGCATTACAACAAGCCGTGCTTCAACTGTATGGCCCGCAAAGCGGTAATCAAACAGCCAATTTTCGACTTGCTTCTTACTCACTGCAAAATTTACAAACTTTGCTCGACCAGCTCGAGATCCCTTTAATCGAGGAGGATATTAACCGCGCAGATTGGGTAGTCATATCACTGACAGACGCCTCGCAAGGACAACTCGAACTCATCAGCCGTTTTTTGCGCGAACGCCCTGATCTTTTGCGCGAGAAGCACATCATCCTATTTTCTTTTGGCGCGCCTTATTATTTTGATACCACCACCATTTCTAAATTCACCGCGTATTTTGCGCTGTACAGTAAGCAACCGCAATTTGTAGATGTGGCCGCGCGGTTACTTTTTCAGGAACTGACTCCCATCGGCGCTTCGCCAGTATCTATTTCTGGGATTGGATATGAACTGATCTCCGTGCTGACCCCAAATCCTGACCAGATAATTCCGCTCTTTCTTGACCTTGAAACTGTTCCTGAAATACCCGGTTCTCTTATCACCCCCGAGCCGACTCCGATCCCGTTTTTTCAAATTGGTGACACCATCGCCATTCGTACCGGCATAATCATGGATAAGAATGGACACCCTGTTCCAGACGGCACGCCCGTTCAATTCTCTATGACGCTGACCGGAGAAGGCGGCAGCATACTAAAGCAAGTGGATTCTGTCACCACGCAGGGAGTCGCGCGCGCCCCATTCGGTTTGGACAAACCCGGCTTGCTTGAAATCCATGCGACGAGTGACCCGGCCTTGACATCTACAATTTTGCAATTGGATGTTTCGCAAGCCGGCGCAGTGGCTGTGACAGTGGTTGTCCCGGAGGCGACTCAATTCATTGAGCCAGTCACCCCCGAACCCACTATTGTTGATGTAGCGGATGGTTACATATCAACCAAGGGCTATCCACGTTTCCCGGCCTGGTTGGTTGCGATGCTCTTCATTTCGTTTTGTATCTGGATCGGTTATGGCGTGGGAATAAGAATTGCGGATCGCCGCTCTGCATTCCGCTGGTCTTTAGGTATTGCGCTGGGCGGATTGGCAGCCTACAATTATCTTGCTTTTGGCTTGTTTGGCATTATGAATTGGATCACTGCCAGTGGATTGTTAGGATTGATCATGTTTGTACTTCTTGGGGAATTGATTGGCTTTGTAGCGGGCTGGTTGTGGGCACGGAGATAAAGCAGGGGTCACGCTTTAGAGTGAAAAAATAATGTTAACTATTTGTGCCTGAAAGTTTGGCAATTCATGCAATAAACAGTAGGAGAAAAATATGCCACCACAGAAAAAAATAAAAAAAGAAAAACAACCCCCGATCTTATTCAATAAAACACAAGCCATAATCAAACAGGCCAATAAGTTGTTGGGCGGAACGCTGGTCACGTATTTCAACAATCCACGCGGAAGTGTATGTCACGACGATGTGTTGGCTTTGTATGAATTACTTGAAAAGATCGGTCACCAGAAAAAGATATTTCTATTTATTAAATCGAGCGGCGGGAACGGACAAGCATCACTGCGGATCGTGAATCTTTTGCGTCAGTATTGTGAGGAAGTGGTCGCTGTCGTTCCGTTGGAATGTGCTTCCGCTGCGACCATGATCACATTGGGCGCGAATGAGATCCAAATGGGCCCGATGGCTTATCTCACGCCAGTCGACACTTCACTGACCCATTCGCTTTCGCCGATCGACCGTGACAATGACCGTGTCAGCGTCAGCCTGGATGAGTTGACGCGCGTCGTCCGTTTGTGGCAGGCGCAGAATGCGGATGCCAAAGAAAATCCGTATCAGGAATTATTTCGACACGTCCATCCACTCGTGATCGGAGCCGTCGATCGAGCCGAGTCGCTTTCGATCATGCTCAGCAAGGAATTGCTCGCCTATCACATTGAAGATGATCAAATGCAGGATAAGATCGCCAGTGCCTTGAATGCAAAATATCCATCGCATGGCTATCCCATTTTGTTTGAGGAAGCCAAACGTATCGGTCTCAATGTCAGTCATCTTTCCCCTAAGATCAACTCGCTCCTGCTCGAACTCAATGAACTGTATAGTGAAATGGGTCAGCGTGCCACAACAGATTTTGATGATACGCACGCCCACGGAAATGAGATCCTCAACATTTGGGAATCAACAGATGTGCTGGCCTATTATCAGCAGGATAAAGATTGGTTCTATCGCACCGAAGAACGCCGTTGGATCTCGCTTAACGACATCAGCCGTTGGCGGCGGATGCTGAAGGTGGGCAACAAGGTTGAGAAGTCAATTTTGCACATCTCCTAAAACTTGGCCGGTAAGAATAATAGAAAGAGCCTTCGAAACTTTCGCTTCGAAGGCTCTTTCTTATCAATTACTTGCTCTTAGACTGTTTCCAAATATTTCATGATCTCATAATCAGTTACTCGCAAGCGGAATTCGTCCCACTCTTCCAACTTGGCGCGCATATAGGCTTCGTAGAGAGTGGCACCGAGTGCGGACTTCAACACTTCATCCTTCTCCAACTCGCCCAGGGCTTCAGCCAATGAACCAGGCAGTTCGGTCACGCCTAACTTGGTGCGCTCAGCCTTGTCGAGATGATACAAGTTGATGTTGTTGAGCGGCTTGGGCGCGGTCAGGTTGCGGTCAATACCATCGAGGGCGGCGGCCAGCATGACCGTGAACGCCAAATAAGGATTGCAGGATGGGTCAGGGAAACGCATTTCAGCGCGGACTGCTTTGTCACGTCCTTCAGTGTAGCGCGGAATGCGGATCAACGCCGAGCGGTTCTGTTGCGCCCAGCCAATATATACAGGCGCTTCATAACCAGGTACCAAACGCTTATACGAATTCACAGTCGGGGCAACTACACCAGCCAATGCGCGCGCATGTTCCAGTTGACCTGCGATGAATGAATATGCCAAAGGTGAAAGATGAGCAGTATCATTCTTGTCGAAGAATAGATTGTCGCCAGTCTTGATATCGAAGAGAGATTGATGACAGTGCATACCCGAGCCATTAATGCCATATACAGGCTTGGGCATGAAAGAAGCGGTCAGCCCGTGTTGAGCGGCGATCGCCTTGACAGTGTATTTCAAGGTCAGCACATTATCCGCAGCCTTGAGCGCATCAGCAAAACGGAAATCAATTTCGTGCTGTCCCAATGCAACTTCGTGATGGCCTACTTCCACATCGAGTCCCATTGCGTCGAGCGCTTCCATCAATGCGGTGCGCACTACAACGGCTTCGTCGAAGGATGAGAAATCAAAGTAACCGCCCGTATCGTGGGGGACGGGGTGAACGCCATTTCCATCAGAAGCCTTGAATAGGAAGAACTCAGGCTCGGGTCCAATGTTGAGCATCCAGCCGCGGTCGGCAATTTTCTTCAGAATACGTTTCAGTGCCCCGCGCGGGTCGCCTTCAAATGGTGTGCCATCGGGTGTGTGGATATCGCAGAATACACGCGCGCGCTTTGACTCAGCCGCAGACCACGGCAGCACTGTATATGTATTGGGATCGATCTTCAAGCGCATATCACTTTCCTGAATGCGCGCAAAACCTTCCACCGAAGAACCATCGAACCATGCGCCGTCTTTCAGTACATCTGCGAGATGGCGCACAGGCATGTCCACGCTCTTCACCGCACCCATCACATCAGTGAATTGCAGTGAGATGAACTTGACATTATCTTTCTTAACTTTTTCAACTAATTCTTTTGGATCCATTTTCTTTTCTCCTTTTGATTTTTTTCTGAAGTCCAGCAGGCAGCTGCCTGCTGGACTTCATGTTTTTATGATGACTGACAATCTTCGACATTTTTCTGTTTACTGGTCATTATTCATGTACCCTCGCTATTTCCTAGTCTGCACCGGCGTTCAGGGTAAGTGTACTCTTTGGTTTGTTCCTGCTATTAATAAAGATCACCGACCCGATGATGATCGCAGTCGCCAGCCCAATGCGTGGCTCAAGCGTTTCATTTCCCAGCCAAACTCCGACCAAAATGGCTACAACTGGGTTGACATACGCGTAGGTAGCCACAAGCGAGATTGGCGCATTTTGCAACAACCAGGTATATGAACCAAAACCAATAATTGAGCCGATGGTGATGAGATACCCCAGGCCGATCATGGATCGCGTGGAAACCTCTGCAGGATTCCATCCATTCAACTCGCCAGTAGCCAGCGAGACAATGAACAAACCAATACTGCCCATCAACATTTGCGCGCCGGTTGACATAAGAGATGATTTCGGCAAGTCTGCGGATTTGCTGTACACGGAACCTGTTGCCCAAAGCAAACAAGCTGAAAGCAATGCGGCAACGCCGTAAATATTCAAACCTGTCCCCGCGCCAGCTTCTGCGGGATTGATGAGAACATAAATACCGATGAAGCCGATCAACAGCCCGACAATGGACTGCCAATTTGGTTTTACGCCATTTGGGCGGATCGCTTCAGCTACCACTAAAAATAATGGCACTGACGCGATGATCAACGCCGCGATACCCGAAGGGATGAATTGCTCTGCCCACGAAACCAGTCCATTGCCGCCAAGCAGGAGTAAGCTGCCGATGATGGCTGACGATATCCATTGCTTGCGCGTGGGCATTTGCTGACCCGCAGCGCGCTGCCATGCTACAAGAATTATGCCTGAGATCAAAAAACGGACTCCTGAATGAAAGAATGGAGGAATGGTTTCGATCGCGACCTTAATCCCAAAATAGGTCGAACCCCAGACGAGATATAACGCAATTAACGCCAACCAAATTTTAGATTTCATTTTTTCCTTTTTGTATATAGTCTTGCTTTACGCGGGACCCGCGCTAAACTCATGTGCCAGTATTGCTATCTTTCGCGCCGCGCCATACCGATATTTTCCAAAATCACCATTCTTGCGAATAACCCTGTGACAGGGAATTAACATCGCAATCGGATTATGACCAACTGCCGTGCCGACTGCGCGCAGCGCGTGCGGGGACCCGATCTGGGCGGCGATCTTCTCATACGTGGTCACTGCACCTGATGGAATATTGAGCAACGCTTCCCATACTTTAATTTGAAAATTCGTCCCGCGCAGATAAAGCTTGAGCGGCGAATCAGGTTGACGGTTATCCGCAGGGGGCTGCACCAAAAAGATGCGAGCCGCGAGTGGGGCAGTGGTCTTGTAATCCTCGATCATCTTCGCCTGTTTCCAATCCGACACCAGATCGTCGATCGCATTTCTTTCGCTGGTTTGCACAAATCCCAAATGACAAATGCCGCGTTCGGTCTTTGCGATCAGACATTTTCCAAACGGTGTGTGATGTAAACCGTAGTGAATGGTTAGTCCTGCGCCGCGTGATTTGAACTCGCCCGGTGTCACTGCCTCGGTGCTGACAAAAAGATCATGCAGGCGTCCCAGACTCGAAAGCCCAACCTGATAGGTGGTCTCGAGCAAGTTCTCTGATTCAGCGAGTAGATCCTTGGCATGTTCCTTCGTCAGGAATTGCACGAAACGTTTGGGACTGATACCCGCCCAGCGAGTGAACATCCGCTGAAAGTGATACTCGCTCAATCCGACGGCGGAGGCGATCTCGTCGAGTTCTGGCTGGCGATTCACATTTGCTTCGATGTATTGAATGGCCTGTTCGATGAGTTGATAATGTTGTGAAAGTTCAGGTGTAGATTCCATGGTGATCTCCTATTGATGTTGGAGATTGTATTGGTTCTTCTTTAAAGAGCCGACCCGTTTCTTGCTCATTTTTTTTTATCCAAACCTCGACGGATCTTTATAAGTATATGATGTGCCCGGGCCTGTCAGGTTTGTCCAGGTAATAAAAAACAGGTATGCCCAGGCATACCTGTTTTAATACTCGCTGGTATTAAAAAGAAACGCCTTCCAATAATTACAAGCAATGGCTATTGCTTATATTCACCGCGTCTACTTTGTCCCGAACATCGCTGTTTGGTTTTCAGTAGTGAGCAAAAGCAAAAGACCTTTGCCCAAAACGCTTGCTTTGGAAGGGAGAAGGAAGTCAGTGACCTGACTTCGAAGGCATCCGCTGATCTATCCGATTTTCTCACCTTACCCAAACCATCTCCTGTTCAGAGAGGGAGAAGGAGGGTGATTAGCGTCCCGTTCGCACGGGAGAACCTTCACCTCGTAATCTCGCTGGTAATACCATTGAGACCCAGCCGCTATATCTCCATAATCAATTTATTATACGATGGCGCGTATTGTATACGCACCATCGTTGCCCGTCAAGTGAGAAAATTCTAATTTTTATGAATAAAACAAAGGACCCCGCTTATGCCGTGTACTGCCAGGTTTTGAACCTGCAAGTGCAGGTGGGTCCCTACCTAGAAACGCCGCCTTGGCTCAGGCCTATCGCGTTATTTCTATTAAGTTAAGGACCCTTTTAATATGTATTGGCTCAAAACGTGAAGGCAATATCGCGTACACAGCAGGGCTATGAATCTTATACCATAATCAACGGCGCAAGCATAGTGAAAAATTAACTTTGCAATTAACAGTTTTATCAATCGGTTGCTTTTGAATAAGATTTGTGTTAACCTTTATTTGTCGTTTCCAACCTTATTTAATGGAGGATTATATGGCAACAATTTCGGGTATTGATGTTTCATATTGGGACTCAGGTATAGATTGGCCGAAAGTACGTGCAACAGGTCAACGGTTTGTTATTGCAAAAGCCACGGAAGGCATCACTTATAAAGACCCCACGTTTGATGATAATTGGATCGGTGCGAAATCGGCGGGCCTTTTGCGTGGAGCGTATCATTTTTTTCGCTGTAATGTGGACGCAAAAAAACAGGCGGATTATTTTATTGATTATGTGCGTACCGTAAAAGATGATGGCGAATTTCCGCCAGTTTTAGATCTTGAAACCAATGATGGGATTTCAAAAGAGAAGATCGTCCCTGCCGTGAAGATCTGGCTGGATCGTGTTGAGTCTGCTTTTGGAAAGAAGCCCATTATTTACTCCGGACAGTATTTTCTTCAGGATTATTTGATTCAAGCGGGCGGCGGACCTCCGCCATGGGCGAAGGATTATCCACTCTGGCTGGCGCAATATCCCAACCAATATATTGACGGTATGAAACCATTCCTGCCACGCGGCTGGTTCGCGTGGACGATCTGGCAATATTCTGATAAGGGCGTGGTCAATGGCATCAATGCTTCAGCGGATATGGATGTTTTTAATGGAAGCCTTGAAGACCTGTATAAATTTGCAGGCGCAAATATTGTTATTGAGAAGCCCAAGACTCATATAGTGGTGGCGGGTGACTCTTTCGAGTCTGTTGCGAATAAGTACGGAGTGACCATCCGCGAACTTGTTTCTGCCAATCCGCAATTTCTCAAAGCTGGTGAAACTTTAAATGTGCCGGTCGCAGTTGCGATCCCTCAGGATAATGGAACTCCACGGACCTATACGATCCAACCTGGAGACACACTGACAGTGGTCGCTGTCAAATATGGGACGACTGTCGCGGCAATCGCATCTGCAAATGATATTAAGAATATCAACACCATTAAAGTAGGGCAGGTGTTGGTGATCCCATAAAGTTAAAATCTGTTAAAGGATTCCCGTCATCATTGTCGATGACGGGAATCCTTTATTTCTGTATGGCTGTTAGTTGATCTTATTGATTTCTTCTCGTACGGGTGATCAGTGCTGTTATTTTTATTGCAAGGTCATCAAGGTCGAAAGGTTTTGTGAGGTATTCGTCTGCGCCGAAGGATGTCGCCTTGCTGTTACTAAATTCCAGCGCAGAGATGATCAGGATCGGGGTATGAGAGAATGCCGGGATTGCGCGTAATAATCCACATAGTTTATACCCGTCAGGCTGCGGCATCATGATATCAAGAATAAAAAGATCAGGGTGTACTGAATTTGCTGTTTGAATTGCATTCAAGCTCTGATTTAATGCTGTAACCTCGTGACCTACGGATGTAAGGAACCTTTTAAATAAGGTTGTAACCTTTACATCATCGTCTACGATCATGATTTTTGCCATAATATTTTCCAGTGAAAATGAGTAATAATTATTGGCTCTCTGGGAGTTGCCGTGATACCCGCCATATATGGGGATGTCAGGCAGTTTGAAAGGGTAAAATAGCAGGGAAAACCACTGCAAAAAGGATAAGAAAAGTCATGACAGCGAACGCACAAATCACAGTCCCGCTAGA